>NZ_JAUBRB010000005.1:0-192556 GCF_036701585.1 Microcoleus sp. POL10_C6
AAACTTATATTTAACTCTGCTTGAATATATCGTGAGCTCCTGTTCTTAGTTTGCGATCGATTATTCAGCAAACCCTAGATAGGGCTTGCTGAATAAGTTAGAGGATATTTTAAAAGTGGGGGGCTATTGTAAGAAAGCTCACAAAGCTTAAGCTGAGATTTGTAGATAACAGCACTTTGTGAGCAAATGACGTGCAGCATATCCTAACAACTTGACGTGGGAACAGTGGGAACTAATAGCAGACCTGTTTCCAGAAGCTTGCGCCCGGTGTCCTCGCACAGTATCGATTTATGCCGTGATAAATGCAATCCTCTATGTAGGGCTTGCTGAATAAGGAATGATTAATTTTTAAATAGTGGTTCTTGATAAAGCGGCACAGTAAAAGTAACAGTAGCTCCGAGTCCTTCCCCCATACTGTAAAAATTTACTGTACCCCCCATTGCTTCTACCAGTTTTTGAGAAATAGCCAATCCCAAACCGGTGCCGCCGTATTGCCTGGTACGAGCGCCGTCTACCTGAAAAAACGACTCAAATAATTTATCCTGCTTGTCGAGAGAAACCCCAATGCCAGTATCAGCAACTCGGATTTTCACCATTCCGGGGAACTGCTGGTTGTGAACAGTCACCTTTTTCTTAATAACCTCGGCACTGATGCGAATTCCTCCTTCCCCGGTAAATTTAATCGCATTGCCCGTGAGGTTCAAGATTACCTGAAGCAGGCGTTGGTAGTTGCCGTACACAATAATCTCGTCCTCCACAGGGGGTTTTTGGATTTGAAATTGCAATCGCTTTTGCTCGACTTGAACCCGTGTAAAATTCTCAACTTGTTGCAACAGTTCACCGAGTTTGACGGGAGCGAGGTCTAACTCCATTTTGCCAGCTTCGATTTTAGCGACATCCAAAATATCGTTAATCACATTGAACAAATGTACTGCTGAGCGGTAAGCTTCTTCGATAAATTGGTGCGCTTCTTCGGGGTCATCTGCCATGCCGTCCATAAGCAGTTTTAGAAAGCCGAGGATGCCGTTGAGGGGGGTGCGGAGTTCGTGAGAAGTATTAGCAAGAAATTGACTTTTAAGTTGGGAAAGAGCCACGGCTTCGGCGCGGGCCTGTTCTAATTCTTGGTAAAGTGTAGCGTGGGCGATCGCACTGCCGACTTGAGCGACTAACTCGCGGGCGAATTCGAGTTCGACTGGACTCCATTTCGGGGAACTGCCACAGCGGTGCAAACATATCAGTGCATTGGGTTGGTCTTCATAGGAGGTAGCTGCTACGAGCACGGAATGGCGGTGGAAGGGATCGGTGGCGGGGGAGGCGTAATCGACTGCTACTGGTTTTAAGGTGGCTAAAGTTTGAATCCACCCTGGCTGTTCGGCTGCGCGCAATTCTAATCCCAGCATAGAAGAGTAAGCTTCTTGGCGGTATTCAGCTACTACTTTAAAAGTTTTCGATTGGAGATTTTCGATTTGAGTTGGGGAAAGCGGGGGCGAAGGGTAGCTAGCTATTGACTGTTGTAATTCGGCTGCTGCGGCGGTCGATTTTTGCTGATTTTCGGAGGCAAGGAAGGGGGAGGTTTCGAGATTTTCGCTGTCTTTTTTGTAGGAACAGATGATGCAGCGACTCGCGTTTAAAACTTGACCCAAGCTGTTAACAGTTTGCTGCCAAATGGTGGCTAAATCGAGGGTCTTGTGCAGGTTTTGAGCGATTTGGGAGATGACTTTACGATCGATTTCCGAGTACGGAGGGAGCGATCGACCGGGGATACGGCTCGCTGGAAGCGACATTTGTTGGCGGGCGTCCAAGGGGGATGGCAAAGCTCGATAGAGCATGAATTCTGGGGAGTCGGGCCGTCTGTCTGTGGGTTTGTCAGACAGCAGCCTTCCCATAACTAAGACTTTTGTAGCTTTGCCGTTTGAGTCGATCGCCGGAGTGAGTGTCAAATCGAAGAGAAAATATTGTCCGGCGTGGCAAAATGGATAGCTGAACCGTTGCGGTACGAGGGTTTCGAGCGCCCGCCGCAGGATATCGAGATAAGGCGCTGGGGCGATGGGTTGCAGGGTTTCGCTGAGGGGGCGATCGACAAGTTGTTCTGCTGTGAGGTTGTACTGCTCGGCTTTTTGCCAGTAAAAAGATAGATATCGACCAGAGGCGTCTTGGGTAAATACTAATTCTGCTCCTAACTCTTGAAAAAAAACTGTAGAGGCGAGGCTCGATCGCCGGAAATCTGTGTTAGAGTCCATCAGAGTAGGGGATGAAAGTAGTTCGGCTTTTGGATTCTTGAGTTTTTAATAAAGAACTCAAGAGTCCCCATTGTTTTTGGCTTCTACTGTTAATTTGTGAGTTATTAATCACTTAAAAAGTTGTTGGCTTCTTAATTAAGACATTAATTGATCAAAACTCACAATTGGCAATTATTTTAGGCTTATACTATTGACTCTTGAGTGATTAATGAGTTCATAAAATGTTAATTCGTTAATTCTGAACTCAACTCAAAACTCAAAACTATTCGTTCTCAGCCTTTTTGGGTAATTTAAAGATAAAAATTAAGATTGAGAAATTAGGAATCTGCACCGATTAACTATCAAGTGTGAAAATTACGCCAAAATATGAGGCTGCGAACAACTCTAGTCCGGGAATGGCTCACGCATTTTTTCACTCACCTGGAATAGTTCCGAGGTTGTGATTTAGCCGAGTTCACTCGCCCACCACCTGTAGCTTTAGCCACGAAATCTGCAGGAGATCGCCCGCGCGCTCTAAATTTCACAGCCTGCAGATTTGCGCGCGCCGTCTGGGGCGAGAGTACCTCAGTCGTTCCATTCACCACGCGGCGGGACTGGGGGGTTGCGGCGTAAACTCAGAGCCAGCTCGTCTTCGCGGCGCTCGCCTCTGAGCCACTGCTTGATTGCTGTTTCAATGACTTTGCTGGGGTCATTCGTCAAGTGCTTAATTTGGTCTAGCAGTTCAGAATCTATATGGATAGATAGTTCCACTTTTTCTGACGAACTGTGGGAGGGTATACTTGACTGGCTCATAGTTAAAAAATCCTAGTTTTAATTCTTAGGTTTCAATTCTTTTGATGACAAGCGACTGGACTAGATATTTGCAGTCCCTGATTTGCACCCCACCTTTCCTCAACCGCTTAACAGCTTTCTGTACAATGAGACAGAGAAAAGTTTTTTCCTTTTGGGTATCCGGGCTCGGTCGGACACTTGATGGGTAATAACTGATACTCTTGAGGTTTGCCTCAGTTGTGGTTTCATCTCAATCCCCAGTAAGAGGTTGAAGTAAGCACTCTACTCTTGCTTGTGTAATCATACAACAAAAAGTATCCTTTGCCGATTAGCTCTTCGATAAAAAACATGACTAACGTCCCTGTATCTCGCATTCGTAATTTTTCGATTATTGCTCACATCGACCACGGAAAATCGACCTTGGCAGATCGCCTGTTGCAGGCGACTGGGACTGTGCAGGCACGGGAGATGAAGGAGCAGTTTTTAGACAATATGGATCTCGAACGCGAACGCGGCATTACGATCAAGCTGCAAGCGGCTCGGATGAATTATACTGCCAAGGACGGTCAGGAGTACGTGCTGAATCTGATCGACACTCCCGGACACGTGGACTTTTCTTACGAGGTGTCGCGATCGCTCGCTGCTTGCGAAGGGGCGCTGCTGGTGGTTGACGCATCTCAAGGCGTGGAAGCACAAACCTTGGCAAATGTCTACCTTGCCTTGGGAAATAATTTGGAAATTATTCCAGTTTTAAATAAAATTGACCTGCCGGGAGCAGAACCGGAACGGGTAAAAGGGGAAATTGAAGAAATTATCGGTCTGGACTGTAGCGGGGCGATTGAGGCTTCGGCTAAGGAAGGAATTGGTATAGATGAGATTTTGGAGTCGATCGTCGAATTGGTGCCGCCGCCGCAGGATACTGTTGACAAACCGCTGCGGGCGCTAATTTTTGATAGTTATTACGATCCTTATCGCGGGGTAATTGTGTATTTCCGGGTGATGGACGGAAGTGTCAAAAAGGGCGATCGAGTTTTGTTGATGGTTTCGGGTAAGGAATATGTCATCGATGAATTGGGCATCCTTTCACCGACTCAAGTTCAAGTAGACGAACTGCACGCGGGGGAAGTGGGTTATCTGGGCGCGGCAATTAAAGCAGTAGCTGATGCTCGCGTTGGCGATACGATTACTTTGGTCAAAAAGCCGGCACCGGAGCCTTGGCCGGGTTATACAGAAGCAAAACCGATGGTTTTTTGCGGCTTGTTCCCGATCGATGCTGACCAATTTCCAGATTTGCGGGAAGCTTTAGAAAAACTCGAACTCAATGATGCGGCGCTTTCTTACGAACCAGAAACTTCGAGTGCGATGGGATTTGGTTTTCGCTGCGGTTTCTTGGGTTTGCTGCACATGGAAATTGTGCAAGAAAGGCTGGAGAGAGAATACAATTTGGATTTGATTGTTACGGCTCCTTCTGTGGTTTATCAAATCACAACAATTAAAGGGGAAGTGTTAACAATTGACAATCCCAGCCACTTGCCAGATCCTCAGTATCGCGAGAAAATTGAGGAACCTTATGTGCGGGTAGAAATGCTGTCGCCGGAAACTTATGTGGGCGCGCTGATGGAACTGTCTCAAAGTCGGCGGGGCATTTTTATGGATATGAAGTATCTGAGTCAAGGCCGAACTACGCTGGTTTACGAGTTGCCTTTGGCCGAGGTGGTGACTGACTTTTTCGACCAGATGAAATCGCGATCGCGCGGTTATGCGAGCATGGAGTATCACCTCATCGGTTATCGCGAAAATCCGTTGGTGAAAATGGACATTTTAATTAATGGCGATCCGGTTGATGCTTTGGCGATGATCGTACACCGGGATAAGGCTTATAATGTGGGCCGCGGGTTGACGGAAAAACTCAAGGAGTTGATTCCCCGCCATCAATTTAAGGTGCCGATTCAAGCGACAATTGGCGCTAAGGTGATTGCTTCGGAACACATTCCGGCTTTGCGGAAGGATGTGTTGGCAAAGTGTTACGGCGGTGATATTTCGCGGAAGAAGAAGTTGCTGCAAAAGCAGGCGAAGGGTAAGAAGCGGATGAAGTCTGTGGGTACTGTGGATGTGCCGCAGGAGGCTTTTATGGCTGTGCTGAAGCTCGATCGAGATTCGTAATCTGTGTGGCCTTTTGTCAGGAACAGGCAAGATGCCTGTTCCACAAAGAGTCTGTTTTTTGTAGTTGTTTGCAGTCATCTAGAACAGGCAAGATGCCTGTTCCACAAAGAGTCAGTTTTATTGTGGGATTGGCCGGAGAGCCCGTCCCTGTGGAAGCCCAGAATATGGCTGCAGCGTGAGTGGCGATCGCCCGATCGCATCACAGATTACTACAACTTAAACAAGAATGCTTTGTTGCAACTCGCGCCGAATTTCATCTACAACTTTGTGATCGCTCAAATCGCGATGCCACCAGTGGCTACAGCCATCTTGACAATATTTGCAGTACCTGCGCGCATCGGCAATTGCCAATAAACTCATTAACAGGAAAAAGGTTTTGATAAATTCTGAGGGCGGGAGTTTCAAAAGCTTTGCCATTTGTTCTTTTAATCGCCCTCTACTCAGCAACACACAAGGGGTGTAAGTTGGGCGAAGTTTTGATTTGGCAATTGCTAGGGAAACATCTTCTTCTCGCGCCCCTGCTTGGAGGGTCATGTAGGATAGCCGCTGCAATATTTCCTGCTGGTATTCGGTTGGGAAGCTTAAAAACCAGTTTTTTGCATCTTCTTGGCTAATTAATTCTTGTTGAATTTGATTGATTGTAATTTCATCGGCTAGATTCATTTGCCTCTCCTAAGTCTGGCTCAAATATAACGTGAGGTTCTCCTGAGATGAGGGGGCCAGTAAAAATATCGATTCCCGTTTCTCGACCTGAACTATTAATTTCGCCGCCACTTGTACCGCGAGGGACGGAACTGCTAGCGGAATGCCGCTGGCGAGACTTACCTAACATTATATAGTCCCAGTCAGAAGTTGGCGTACTTGTCCCGTTTGCTCGACTGCCAACAACTATGATGGTTTGTTTTGTCCGATCGGCTGCATTCTGAATTCTCCTGGCATCTTCTGGAGATATGCCTGCTTCTTGCCAGGTTTTTACACCTCTCATTTAATGAATATTAGCATTGCAGTAGGGGAGTTTTTTCGCACTTCTCGATTTAAAAATTAAGCACGATAAATCAAGCTTTAGTTTCAGTCATCTGTTGATTTGAGCTTGCCGGATGCTTTTGCTTGGTCGATCGCCTCTTGAATCAGAAGGTAGACAAAGTTGGAGATCGATCGCTTTTCGAGATCGCACAACTTTTCGAGATCCTTTTTAGCCTGTGTTGGCAAAACCACTGAAATCCGCTCGCTGTGGCTCATGCCTTGCAATCTGTTGGAAGTTTCCCTTATTGTGCCACCTCGTCCGTCCAGCTTGCAATGGGCGATCGTCCGTCGCTATCGCAGCCGGATGCGGAGGGACATCTTCAGTTGTTTCGGCAAGGAGTACCCAACATCCGATTTGAAGTGGTGTTTGATTTACCCTCTCGCCGAGGATAACTTTTTTGAGGGAGGGTTTTTGATAAGTTAACAGTCAAATTATTGAGAGCGATCGCACTTTTGGAGATTAAGGGCGATCGCTTTTCAATTTAAGGGGATAGGTGAAGGGGCAACCCACACTAATAAAGGTGAATCAAAACACCCATTCATGGTCTGGATCATTAAGTGCAGCTTTTACTGATGCTAAGTTTGCAAGGTCTTGGAAAGGACTCGACTTAGCTATTTCTGTAATTGAATGTAAAGCTAATGCTAACTGTTCATTATTGCCACTAGCTATTGCCGAATCCACTACGCTAAAAAGATCGCGAAAATTTTCTGCACGCTCATCAAATGAGCGATCGAGGTACTCCATCATCCAATCGCTCTGGGCTTTAATCTGAGCGATGGTTGTTTTTTCCCATGCATCAATTTCACGCCGTTTAGTCTGCTCCTGCTCTGCCACCATCTTGTACTCAGTGTAAGCTGAGACAAGTTCCTGTAAGCATTCAGCAGGACTGGTGATTTTTGAGATGCCTCGCGAAACTTCTTTTGCTATCATGTCAACTTGCCTCAAATAGTACCGTATTTAGCTTGGATTTTAGCAGTCGCAGGGTTGAGGTTTCCTTCGCTATCTAAGACAGGGGTCTTCATAATTTCTGCAAGCGATTTTACCAGAAGCGCTACCTGTTGCAACTTACGCACATCTGCATTTTGATTTCGCTCAAATGCCTGGGATTCAAGTTCGTTAAGTCCGAGAACAGCACGAGAGTTCAAGTTATTCACCACATAGTTAAGTTCATCAATCCGTCGCTGGACTCTTTCCAAAAAGTCTTTAGCAGCATCAATTTTAGCGATTTCTGTATAGACCTTGGCTTCATATTCTCGTGCTTTTGTCAAAGCTTTTTCACCTTCACCAGCAAGCATGAAGCCACCAATTGCCAAGGCTGGACCAACCATAATACCTCCAAGTACAACTGTACCAACTGCCATGCCACCGCCACCAGCAGCCAGAGAACCACCTCCCAGCCATGCAAGAGTCGCATTCCAAGCTGCTGCACCGCTGAGCCCAGCGATCGCAGTGCCGGTACTTGCTGTCCCAAACAGTCCGATCAAGCCAACTGCACCTTGACCTGCCGCTACTGCTGCCCCAGCAGCTTTAAAACCACCTTTGACAAATTGTTCTGCTTCTAAAGCCGCAGCTTTGTACTCATTAATCTGCTGAATAGAAATGCCTTCTAATCCCTCCAAAAACTGCTTGTCGCTTAGAGAACCACGCTGACCAATATGCTCAATAAATTTGACAAATCGCCCAATTGTACGAATTTTGATATTTAGTTGCAGTTGACCGTACTCTTCTGCAAGATTTTGAGTGCATTCCCATTCGTTTTTCAAACGATTGCAAGCACGTTCATGCTGTTCTTGAGCGCTCTTGCCCATTTCCTTTGCATCGTTCATGTCGGAAACACCTGCAATACCAGCTCCAATGCCAAGAGCGGAAGCAGCTATAGCAGCAGCACCCAAAATAATCGGGATTATAAAAATCATAAAATTTTCCTCAAAACTAATGATTCAGCAATGCTCAATGAGTCTAGTTATTAGCTACTTCAAGCTAGCTCTCTCGTCATTTTGACTCATTGCACGTAGATCGGGATATTCTACTTATAATAATCTAACTAACCATAGCTTTTATCTTACACTCATCAGTAATTATGTTAGACTTATATCAGGAATTTTCACCCCACTCCGCTATGCCGCCAGCCGACGAGCAATTTACCGAAGCCGCAAACCACTGGGACTTAGAAAACCTCTACGCAGACCTGGCCTCAGCCAAGGGAAAACGCCTCACCCCAATGGAAAAGCTTCACCTGCGGGGGCTTCTGTGCGGTCATAGTCCCGGAGAAATAGCGGAAAAACGCCAAAAGAACCCCAAGGGAGTTGAAACTGACCTATGCGCTACCTTATATAAGTACGTCAAAAGTCTGGTGGGTAAAGGCGTTGAAAAGATAGAAAACTGGAGAAACATTGCTGAATGGCTTGAAGATGCTGGATATAAAACTAAGCCACCTGCTAAATTCCCTATTCAAAACGGTTTATCTGAAAATAGTAAAGTTAACGTAAGCAATATAACTTTTGAGAACAATCAAATAACAATTGATGTTTTCCTACAAATAACTGTACCGCTACCTTCAGAACTCTCAATACAAAATCTAGACATCAACGATAACAACGTTAACTAAAATTTTGCCACAAATCAACAGATTGGTAAGGTGAAGCGACTAAAATCTGGAAGCGCGATCGCACCTTTACCCGATCGCGCGGGGCGATCGCACATTGCGTTTCTCAAAAAATGGCGATCGCACTTTTATTGTGCTACCATTCAATGAGAGCGTCAGTGAGTAAAAAAATGGCAACAATTACCCTTCAAATTCCCGACGAACTAGCACTGCGGCTAGATACTCTCAAAGATGAGTTACCACAGATTTTGATGCTGGGATTGAGGGAAGTCGAAGCCAATCCTTCAAGCGGATTTTCGGGGCTAACGAAGATATTAGAATTTATAGCAAGTTTACCCTCGCCACAAGAAATATTAGCCCTGCGTTTATCCGACGATCTTCAAGCTGAAATCGATACTTTATTAGAGAAAAACCGCACGGAAGGACTCACGCCGATCGAGCAGCGCCTGTGGCAACAATACGAATTTGTCGAACATTTAGTACGCATTGCCAAAGCGCAAGCCCTGCTGAAACTGAGCGAGGCAGCATGAGTAAAACCTACGTTTCAGCTAGTCTGCGACGAATGGTATGCGATCGCGCCAACGGATACTGCGAATATTGTTTAATCCCAGAAACACTCGCCCTCTCGTCTCATCAAATAGACCATATTATTGCAGAAAAACACAGTGGCGAAACAGTAGAAAATAATCTGGCTTTGTCTTGCTCAATTTGTAACAAAAATAAAGGCAGCGACATTGCCTCGATCGATCCAGAAACAGATGAAGTGGTTCGACTTTACAACCCTCGAAAAGATAGCTGGGAAGACCATTTTCAACTTCAAACTGAAAGTGGTACAATCGAACCTCTAACTGCGATCGGTCGAGTCACTGTGCGTTTATTGCAGGTTAATCGTGCAGAATCTCTGACCGAACGTAAGCTATCGCTCAAAATTCGATCGTTAACAAAACCCGATTAATCGATTGTGTTCAAGCCACACCATAACCTCTATATTGAATTTGATATAGAAGACTATGAGTAAAAGTTGAAGCGCAATTATGCCAAATATTTACATTATTTGTAGCCCTAACGGTTCAGGTAAAACTACAGTTTCCCTGAGATTATTACCTGATTTTTTAGAATGTTTTGAATATGTAAATGCAGATGCGATCGCCGCCGGAATGTCCTAATTCACTTCACAGTCAGTTGCATATTCTCGCAGGACGCTTAAGGATACAAAGACTGCGAACTTTATCAGACTCTGGTACTGATTCCGCGTTCGAGACAACTTTAGCCGATCGTAACTTTGCTCGATTCTTGAGAAACTGTAAAACTCAAGGCTACACAATCAACCTGATTTAGTTCTGGCTGCAATATCCAGAAATCCCAATTGAACGGGTGCAACGCAGGGTTGGAAGTGGCGGACATTCTTTTGGCGAAATCGATATAACTTCTGTCATATTGGTTTTGAGATAAATCGACTCTTGTTTTTTCCAAAAAGCCCGTGAAGCGCACCTATCCCGTAGAGCATCGCCCAACCTCAGACCGAAGTCATCAAATAACCAATAAGCCGTAACAAATAACATAACTAATGTCAAGAGTGTTTTTTCGGAAATATTAAAGCTTAAATAAAAATTGCTACCGACATTTGCGAATTATAGCACTTTGTTCCAAGTATTTGAAAATGCTAAGTTAATTAAAGATTTTATAAAAGTGACGCATAAGTATTTACATTGTCGATCGCAATTTTGTTATTCTATTAGTAAGTTTCATTCGAGCGACTGAATTTTTGTACTCCAGTCCTACCCCTAAACAGAACGGCAGTTTCCACAATGAGAATTTTAGTCACAGGCGGTGCGGGTTTCCTCGGTTCCCACCTAATCGATCGCTTAATGGCCCAAGGACACGAGGTAGTCTGCCTGGATAATTTTTACACCGGGACTAAACGCAATATCCTCAAATGGCTGGACAACCCGTATTTTGAGCTGATCCGCCACGACATCACGGAACCGATTCGGTTAGAGGTAGATCAGATTTACCATCTGGCTTGTCCCGCTTCCCCCATACACTATCAGTACAACCCTGTCAAGACAATTAAAACAAACGTCATCGGCACGATGAATATGTTGGGATTGGCAAAACGGGTAAAAGCAAGATTTTTTCTCGCTTCCACTTCCGAAGTGTACGGAGATCCTGATGTCCACCCGCAAACAGAAGATTATCGCGGCAACGTTAATTGTATAGGAATTCGCAGTTGTTATGACGAAGGGAAGCGAGTAGCTGAAACCTTATCTTTTGATTACCACCGTCAAAATGGAGTAGACATTCGAGTTGTGCGAATCTTCAATACCTACGGCCCCCGGATGTTGGAAAATGACGGCAGAGTAGTCAGCAATTTTATTGCTCAAGCTTTGCGGAATCAACCGCTGACAGTATACGGCGACGGTTCCCAAACACGGAGTTTCTGCTACGTTTCTGATTTGGTAGAAGGATTTATTCGTTTGATGAATAGCGACCAAATCGGGCCGATGAATTTGGGGAATCCCGGCGAATACACTATATTGGAACTGGCACAAAAAATTCAAAACACGATTAATCCAGGGGCAGAAATTATCTTTAAACCGCTGCCGGAAGATGATCCTAAACAGCGACAACCGGATATTACTCGTGCTAAAAATTGGTTGGGGTGGGAGCCAACTGTGCCGCTGGATCAAGGTTTAGAGTTGACTATAAAGGATTTTCGCGATCGCATCCAGGGAAACCAAAAGTAGAGACTGGGAGAGTGAGGGATGGAAAAAATCTTCCTTATTCCCAATTCCCAATTCCCAATTTCCAATTCCCAATTCCTACCTGATTTATTTACTAGCTTTGAGGAGATTTCTATGCAGGTTTGCGTCATCGGTACAGGATATGTTGGCTTAGTCACCGGCACTTGTTTGGCCCACATCGGCCACCACGTGATTTGCGTAGACAACAACGAAGAAAAAGTTAAATTAATGAAGTCGGGACAGTCGCCTATTTTTGAACCTGGACTGTCTGAATTAATGTCTTCTGCATCTGCGTCTGGCAATCTAGAATTTACTTCGGATTTAGCAGCAGGAGTGTCTCACGGGGATATTTTGTTTATTGCCGTGGGGACGCCTCCATTGCCCACTGGGGAAAGTGATACTCGCTACGTGGAAGCGGTTGCTCGTGGCATTGGAGCTCACCTCGACGGCGATTACAAAGTAATCGTAAACAAATCGACAGTGCCCATCGGTTCGGGGGATTGGGTGCGAAGAATTGTACTAGACGGTTTAGCAGAACGTCAAAAACCTCAAAGCGGTGAGGGCGCTACTGGTGAGGAAGTCGCAGCAAAAACAGGTGTTCAATTTGATGTGGTTAGCAACCCGGAGTTTTTGCGGGAGGGCTGTGCTGTTTTCGATACTTTTAATCCCGATCGCATTGTTCTTGGCAGCAACTCTCAGCGGGCTATGGATATGATGCTACAGTTATATCGGCCGATTGTCGATCGCAAGTTTGCAGAAAATCCGTCTTTGCCGGAGGTTCCTGTGGTGATGACTGATATCAGTTCAGCGGAGATGATTAAGTACGCAGCTAATGCTTTTTTAGCTACGAAGATTAGCTTTATTAATGAAGTTGCTAATATTTGCGATCGCGTCGGTGCAGATGTTAGTCAAGTTGCCCGAGGTATCGGCTTAGATTCACGGATTGGCAACAAGTTTCTCCAAGCTGGAATTGGTTGGGGCGGTTCTTGTTTCCCCAAAGATGTCTCGGCTTTAGTTCACACGGCTGAGGATTACGGTTACGAGGCGCATTTGCTAAAAGCGGCCGTGGAAGTTAACGAACGCCAGCGGTTGATTGCTATTGAAAAGTTGCAGCACGTTTTGAAGATTCTCAAAGGTAAAACCGTCGGACTTTTGGGTTTGACTTTCAAGCCGGATACTGACGATTTGCGAGATGCTCCCGCGCTGAATTTAATCGAGAATTTGAACCGATTGGGAGCGAAAGTTAAAGCTTACGATCCGATTGTTTCTCAAACGGGGATGCGTCACGGTTTGTCGGGAGTTTTGGTAGAAACTGACCCGGAAAGGTTGGCAGACGGTTGCGATGCTTTGGTGTTGGTGACTGACTGGGAACAGTTTCGTAATTTAGATTACGAGAAAATGGCAAAGTTGATGAATCATCCGGTGATGATTGATGGCCGCAATTTCTTAGACAAGAAGGCTTTAGAAGCGGCTGGTTTCCAATATGTGGGGATTGGAAGGTAAAGAATGAGCGTGAAGTTGCGATCGCAATTATATCTTGAGGATAGCGATCGCAACTTATCCGTTAGGTAAGAATTCAGGCTGAGAGGGTGACAACCGAGGGAAAACCCAGACGGGGCAATTGTTTGAGATAATGCAGAAGTCGTAAAAAAGCGAGTGGCCTTGGGAGCCACCCCACAAAAAATACTAAAGACATTATACCAAAAGTTATTACCAATCCACTTGAGCGAGAGTCAAGCACTCACCTTAGAACTCTTAGTTCTGACGCTTCAAAGCCATCGACAAGTCAGATTATCAAGATTGGCTAACATCTTTCCACAACCGATTAAATACAATAGTCGCGTCCGAAGTCTCCAGCGATTTCTTAAGCTCCCCCAGCTTTCGGCCAAGTTGCTGGGGTTTCCTATAATCAAAGTGGCTTTAAAGTCTGAATTTAGAGAGCAAAGATTTAATAAAGCGCAACGGAGAAACCGTTCAGAATTAACATTCTCAACTAAAAAATATGTAGCCGTTGCTCTCGAAAGAACTCAATGGCGAGACCGGAATCTAATCATAGTCACGATAATTTGGGGCAATCATGCTTTGGAATAAAAAATTAATAACTTGATAAATTATTAGATATAATCAAGAACAAGGCTAGATCGCTGAGTTTACCAAAACACCAGAGCAACTGGCAACAGTTTTTTTATTACCGTACACTATTTTACCTTTAAACCCATGTTTTATTCGAGTTCAATTGAGTCTAAAATGAAGAAGCTTTATAACTCTTTATCAGAGAAGGATAAAAGAAGCTATGTAGGGATAGAGGCTCAAAAATTGGGCTGGGGTGGAATTAGCTATATAATACGACTTTGGGGATGTAGTCGCAATACCGTGGTTTATGGAATTGAAGATTTAAAAAAAATGGAGCAACAGATAGAGACAGTCAATAATTCAAGAATTATAAATTGTGGCGATGGGAGAAAAAGTATTTTTTCTAGCCAAATCGGAATTGATGCCGCATTTTTATAAGTTTTAAAATTTGCGACAGCCGGAGACCCAATGAATGAGTTAATTTAAGGGACTAATTTAACACATAAAGAAATAGCTTAGGGACTGAAGTCGATCGGATTTATTATCAGTCTTCCCTAGTAAATAAACTCTTAAAAAAGCATGGATATGTCAACCAAAAAACACAAAAAAAGCAAACAATAGGAACTAATAAAAATCGTAATGCTCAATTTTACAATATTGCCATGCTCGACACACAGTATGGAGAAGCAGGCAATTCCATTATTAGTTTTGATACCAAAAAGAAAGAAGTTTTAGGTAATTTGTATCGTCCCGCTACTTTTTATACAACCGAACCTGTCATTACTTTAGACCATGATTTTTGGAGTTTAGGTTGCTGGAAAGTGATTCCACATGGAATTTACGATTGCAAAAAAAATCGAGGTTATGTAACATTAGGTAACAGTAAGGAGACCAGTAAATTTGGTTGTGAATCCATCAAACACTGGTGGAACAATTATGGAAAAGCTACCTATCCTAATCCCAATTCGATTTGAGCTATAGTTATTTCAAATAAAAATGAGACACTAAGTTGCACAATAAGCGCGAATAATCTCATCAAGAGATGTGGCAGAATGTGAATACATTCTAGCTCTCTTTAATGCACTAAAATCATGCTCAATATCATTTAAGTCAGGAGAGTATTTTGGTAAAAAAAGTATCTGATGGCCTGCTTCCTCCACCAGGAGTCTAATTGCTGTCTTACGATGAATCGGTGCATTATCCATGATTAATATTGATGGTATTGTTAAAGATGGCAATAAATATAAAGCTAACCACCCTTCAAAGCTTTCTGCAGTCAAGCTTCCTGTAAAGACCATAGGTGCAATCAAGTCCTTGTTTCCTTTTCTTCTTCCTGCTACTAAATTTTCTCTTTTTCCCCGTTTCCCTTGTCTATCCCCATAGACTTTTTTTCCTTTTCTTGACCAGGCATAAACACAAGCATGAAACTCTTCAAATCCTGATTCATCAATAAATACCAGGCTTTTACTGCCATGAACCTTAATTAAATTTCTCAGTGTTTGGTAGTATTTTATTCTTTCTTCTCTATTCCTTTCTCTATAACGAAATTCTTTTTTTTTCTCGTAATTTTCATTTTCTTTAAGGCATAGCATATGGCACTCGCTCTCACCCCGAATTTCCTTGCTCTTTCTATTAATCTTGCTTCGGGATTTTCTTCTACATCTTTTCTGAGCGCTTCCCAGTCTATCTTTCGCTCACGGTGTTTTACCTTAGTTGCTCGAAGGTCTTCCCTCCCTAGCCATCTGTATATTGTTGCTCTTCCTACTTTAAATAGGGCGGCGGCTTTGGTTATACCCCCTCCATTTTCCACATAATCCACTACTCTTTTTCTCAAATCTAGACTGTAAGCCATTTTTCGGCTCCGAGTTAACAATTTTTCTTAATTTTACATCATCTTGCATTTGTCTCACATTTATTTGAAATTACTATAAGTGTGATGGTGGCGGCAGCAATAATGCTAATCATTATATCTTTAAACAAGATCTACAAAAGTTAGTAGATCAAATCGGAATTGAGCTCAAAATTGCTCATTATCATCCCTATAGCTCTAAATTATAATTCCATTAAACATCGACTCTTCCCTCATATTACCAAACCTGAGCCAGGAGTATTTTTTACAAGTCTAGATTTAGTCAAGAGTCTCATGGAAAAAACTCACACTAACTAACGATGGTCTATCTGTAGTTGTAAATGTGGCAGATAAAATCTATAAAATTGGTCGAGAGGTGACTGATGATTTCAAACTCAATATGAAAATTGCTTTTGATGAATATTTACCCAGATGGAATTCTCGAGCCGTACCTCAACTCAATCATCAATCAAGTTATTAATTTTTTATTTCTTAGCAAAACATGAACGCAACCTGAAAAAAAAGCAGCAAAAACTAGCCCGAAAGGAGAAAAGAAGCAAGTCTAGAAATAAAGCCAGGAAACTGGTTGCTAGGGTTCACGAACGAATTAGCAATGTCCGTCAAGACTACTTACATAAGCTACCCTTGAAAGCTTGTTGACGATCACCAAGTCATCGTAGTCGAAAGTCTCAACACAAAGGGCATGGTTCGTAAGCACAAACTAGAAGAGAGCAATTTCTGATCTAGGTTGGAGGATGTTTGTCAATTTCTTGCAGTACAAACTAGACCGTGAAGGTAAAGTGTTGGTAGAGATTGACCGATGCTTCCTTAGCTCGAAACTCTGTTCAAACTGCCACTATCAGGTGAGTGAAATGCCATTAGATGTTAGGGCATGGACTTGTCCTAGTTGTGGTACCCATCACGATAGAGATGGCAACGCTTCAGCAAATATTAGAGCAGAAGGACTCAGAATGCTATCAGTCTTGGGAAGCAGGACTGCTGAGTAGAGGAGGGGATGTGAGTCCGAGACGGGGACGCAAGTCTAAGTTGACGCAATCCCCGTTGAAGTCAGAAGCTCACGCTGTACCTTTATGTCAGCGCTGGGTAGTTCACGAAAACAGGACGCTCTCCGTTCTATGTGAAAATCATAAAGATCTTGTAAAGACACCGCAAATACTTAGTAATGTTTGACTGTCTGTGGCAATATTTAAGTAGAATTACGTAATCAATAAGTCGGACAGCGGCAGGCTGGCAAATTCAGTAACTCCCTGCTCTGTTGCCGGAGTGGTAAACTTTTGCCAGTCTAGTAGAAAAAGGGTTGCTATGAATCAGCAAATATCAGCTCAATCGCAAAAGCTTTTACTCCAAATTGGCAGAAATATTCGTCGAACATTGGATCTCAATACTATCTGGCAGCAAACAGTTAACAGTCTGGGAGAAACACTAGGCGTCAGCCGCTGTATCCTTTGTCCCTATGAAAGTTCTAGCCTGCAAGTCAAAGTAGCTGCTGAATACTGCCAAGAACCATTTTTACCCATGCTGGGAATGGAAATCTCGCTCACAGCAGCACCTCATTTCCTTCAAGCTCTAGCCACCCTCGAACCGGTGGTAGTAGAGTCCTTTGCAGCCAATGACTCTTTTGGGCCGCAGTCGCTGCTAGTGGTGGCTACCGCTTACCAAGAGCAACCTAACGGCATAATTAGCTTGCATCAGTGCAAAAGTCGATCGTCGGGAAAGGGTAAGACCGATCGACCTTGGACTCAATCCCAGATCGAATTCGCACAAGAACTTGCCGAGCAAGTAGGAAGTGCGATCGCCCTTGCTACCCTCTACCAAGAGCGCACCAAGCGAGTACAAGGACTATCCCAGCTCAAAAAGCAATTTTTGTTGAAGGCGTCCCACGAGCTCCGCACTCCCCTAAATCACATCATCGGCTATCTACAACTAACCATAGACGACCAAGCTGACGATCCCATAGAGGAGAGAGATTTTATCCAAGAAGCTCACCGTTCAGCTATTCATCTTTCTCAGGTAATTTCCAATATCTTAGATTACATTGAGTTAAGTGAAGCTTGCCAAACTCACGCAGAGTTAGCCACTTTCAGGAGTCAGGAAAAATCGGGGCATCAGTAAACCTTCTAGTGGCGTATTTAACAAATCTAATATTTACGTTTCCACAAGTTTTACCAGGAAAAACCGGACACTTTATCGATAGATTCCCTCACTAAATTCGATAGCTGGTTCATCAATTATTTTTAGGGAATTATAGTTTTACACAGTACAGCATAGCAACTACTACACGTAGTAAGCTGTCGAGCATTTAAATTACATATTGTCTGTTCCCCGTTTCCCATTTCCTGTTCCCTTTCACCAAATCCTCACACCCTATTTAAATGCACAACAGCTTAGCGCGGTGTATTTATCATATTATGTCCGCTCGAACGACTCACATCAAATAGGTTATTTGACCGGAAAGGATATTGCAAGCATAAGATTACACTTTTGCACTTTTAATGCTTTTAACTTGTGCTTGATAGAATTACCCGCCGCCCTTTTTTTTCGGAGTTTTTGGAGGGCTGACATAGCGCGCCCAAAAAGGTTCCTCCATATCTTTCATCGCTGCTAGTTTTTGGCGCTCTTCCTCTATGCGCTTGCGTTCTGAAAGATTAGAAAATATGTTGATACTGCCGACAGTCTGGCCGCCCGCATCTCGCACACGTGCGGCCCAAAGCCAAACATCGATCGAACTACCATCTTTTTTCAACAAAGATATTTCCAAACCGTTTTGCGGTTTGCCATTAGACGCAGACTTTAGCAGCGCGTAAAAATCTTGCTTTTGGCCTTCAGGAATATTCGGTAAAGGTTTCCCTAAAACCTCAGCCGCAGTCCAGCCAAAAAGTTGTTCGGCGGCGCGGTTCCAAACAACGGTATTCCCGTCATTGCTGGTACAGTTAATTGCCAGCGGCGCCGATGCTATCTGGGCTTGCAAAACTTGGTTAACGAGTTGCAGTTTCAATTCTACTTGCTTGCGATCGGTAATTTCCTGACAAGCACCCCACAAACGGACAACCCGTTCAGCAGTTTTGTCCCACACCACTTGCCAGTAGTCCCGCACCCAGCGCACCTCGCCTTTTTGATTAATAATGCGATACTCATTAGCTCCAGTGCGGCTGAAAGTACAGCCTTCTAACTGTTTAATTAACATTTCCCTGTCGTCGGGATGAACGAGTTCCGAGTTCCACCAACCAAACGATTCTAATTCTTCAGGAACGCAACCGGTGCAGCGCTCAAAAGCTTCTGTCGCCCACTCGCAGGCGAACTTGCCGTCGGGCTGCCCCTTAAAAGAATAGGCAAAATCCGAAGTAATTTGCGACATAACTCTGTAGTGGAGTTCCGACTCTCGGACTGCAATTTCCGCTTGCTTTCGTTCCCCTATTTCCCGCGAATTAATTATAATTCCCTGCACGCTAGAATCGTAAAGCAAACTGTTACCTATCGACTCCATGTAGATCCAAGAACCGTCAGCATGGCGTTTCCGATATTCAATTGTCCCCCCAATTCCGGGAGCTTCTAACAACTTACCAAAATACGTCTGCCAAGCCAGCAAATCGTCTGGATGGATTAACTCGCCGTGAAATTTGCCAATTCTTTCTTCGGGATTGTAACCCAAAAGCCGCTGTAGAGATCCGCTGTGGTATCGAACTCGTCCGTCGGAGCCAATAATGCTAATTAGATCCGGAGAATTACGCAGCATAGCTTGCAGTTTGGCTTCACTTTTAGTTAATGCTTGATTGTCCCTGCGATGCTGGCTGATTTGTTTTTCCAACTGCTCCCGTAACTGTCTAATTTGCCCTACTTGCTGGGCTACAGTGCGTTCCAATAGGCGATTATTTTTTTCAAGGTCAACCAGCTTTGCGGCGTTATTTGTGGCGCTTTCAAACAAGCGACTGCCTGCCATTTCTTGTAGAGAATTTGATAAATCTTCCAAAATTTTTGTAAAAATTGCCTGTTGGGGGTGTGGCAATTCCCTAGCTTGTTCCTGCAATGTTTCTAAGTGTTTGTAGACAGTTTCTAGCATTTTATTAAGGGGGGAATCTAATAGTTGCCTGCGGGTGCAACCCCTAAAAAGCGGACACAAGTTTTTTCAACATAACCCATAACTAAGACTGGTGTCTGGCGATCGACCAATCGCGCTCTCAATAACCAGGCATTTTGGGACTTTCTCTTCAAATCATAGCAACCGATAGAGAAAGTAAATTCTTGTTGCGCCCTAATTGCCAGCCCAGCCGCACCCCCAAGAAGTGCTCGCCAGGAGTGCGGGTAACTCCCCTACCCAGTGAATGTAGGGCTTCTCGCGGTTAAGCTAAACTAGATGGGTGTCAAGAGAAAGAGGGATTTATGACAGAGCAAGCCAACGCTCGCGATTTGTTTCGCGCTGCTTACGAACACCGCTATACCTGGGATGCCAATTTTCCCGGTTACAGTGCCGATATTGAACTCAAACAGGGCGACGAAGTATATACGGGTCATGTTTCCATCAAACCCGACATGAGCGTGGAAGTCAGTGGCATTGAAGATGAGGAAGTGCAGCAAAGCGTCTACACCCAAATGCGCGATATTGTCACCCACCGCAAACGCTCGACATTTGAAAAATCTCACGGCAAAAATAGCTTCACCCTGGGCGAGAAAGACAGCACCGACGCTGTGGACATCTTGGTGCAAGGCGACTCAATGGGATCGAATTATAAAATCCGAGGTCTCTCAATTTGTCAAGTCAGCCGGGTGATGGGCCGCATGGCTTTCGTAATTGACACGCACAAAAGCTTAGAGACACCCGAAGGTTCTTTGGCCAGCCACTACGATGCCGTTTTCCGCAACCCTCAAACCGACGAAATCATCAAAGAACTCGAATTTGAAGATACCTTTGACAAGATAGGCGACTATTATGTCATGACCAAGCAAGTAGTTCGAGCCAAAGAAAAAGGTCAATTGACAACAACCGAGTTCAACTACTCCAATGTCAAACTGCTAGAACCAGCAGTAGTGTAGCGCGATCAAAAACCCGATTTCTTAAATAAAACGGGTTTTTTTGATTAACGTATCAGAATCAACTTGATTTGGCGGCAAGTAACGCTACGATCGAACGAGAGAGCGAATTCAGATCGAGCATCAGCGTGACAGAAACCGGGTTTACGGCAGCCAGCTCATCTGAGTACGCAAGTCTTTTTTCAAGAAACCCGGTTTCTTAAATCTCGCGCGGTTGAGAATGCTGTCCTTGAGTCAAATCGAACTTTCATCAACTGCAATAAATCATCACAGAGGCGAAATATGACACTAGCACTAACCAGAGATAACGTCGAAACAGTTCTCGATGAAATGCGCCCCTACCTGATATCCGACGGTGGCAACGTCGAACTCGTAGAAATTGACGGCCCCGTGGTACACCTGAGACTGCAAGGAGCTTGTGGCTCTTGTCCGAGTTCTACAATGACTCTGAGAATGGGCATTGAACGTCGCCTGCGCGAGGCTATCCCAGAAATTGCTGAAGTCGAACAGGTAATGTAATTAGTCAGTTGGCAATTGGTAGTTGGCAATTGGTAGTTGGCAGTTGACGGTTGACGGTTGACGGTTGACGGTTGACAGTTGCCAATTACCCGTTGACTGTTGCCAATTACCCAATTTAATTGCCAATTACCAATTACCCAATTTAATTACCAATTACCAATTACCAATTACCAATTACCAATTACCAATTACCAATTACTAAATGCAATGTCTCACCCCCTTTATGTAGCCTTCATTTGGCACCAACACCAACCGCTCTATAAATCCAGAGTATCAGCTAGCGCAGGAGCCGCCCAGTACCGACTGCCTTGGGTGCGCTTGCACGGAGTCAAAGACTACTTGGATTTAGTGCTAATGCTGGCAAAATATCCCAAACTGCATCAAACCGTAAACTTGGTTCCATCCTTGATTTTGCAGATAGAAGACTGCATCGCAGACAAAGCATTAGACCCTTACTTGACGGTGACATTAAAGTCAGCAGAAATTTTAACCCTCCCAGAACAAGAGTTCATTTTAGAACACTTTTTTGACGCCAATTACCACACTCTGATTCAGCCGCACCCCCGCTACGCTCAACTCTACACTCAGCGGCAGGAAAAAGGCATTCAGTGGTGTTTGGAAAACTGGAAATTGCAGGATTTTAGCGACTTGCTGGCTTGGCACAATTTAGCTTGGATTGACCCGCTGTTTTGGGACGACCCCGATATTGCAGGGTGGCTAAAACAAGGACAAAATTTTAGTTTGGTAGACAGAAAAAACATCTACTCAAAACAAAAAGAAATCCTCGCTCGCATCATTCCCCAGCACCGTAAAATGCAAGCTGAGGGACAGTTGGAAGTCTCCACAACCCCCTACACGCACCCGATTTTACCGCTGCTTGCCGACACTAATGGCGGCCGCATAGCTATTCCCAACATGACGCTGCCACAACACCGGTTTCAGTGGGCAGAAGATATTCCCCGACACCTGAGAAAAGCCTGGGAAATGTATGAAGACCGGTTTGATTGCCAACCGCGCGGTTTGTGGCCGTCGGAACAAGCAGTTAGCCCGGAAATTTTGCCCTACATTGCCAAACAAGGCTTTAAATGGATAGTCTCGGACGAAGCAGTATTGGGGTGGACAATTAAACACTTTTTCCACCGCGACGCGACAGGGAATGTCTACGAACCAGAATTCTTATATCGCCCTTACCGTTTAGAAACTCCTGACGGCGATTTAGCCATAGTATTTAGAGACCACAGATTGTCCGACTTGATTGGGTTTACTTACGGTTCGATGGAACCGGAAAAAGCAGCATCAGATTTAGTGGGACACTTAGAAGCGATCGGCAGAACTCTCAAACACCGACAACCCGACGGTCAAACCGCTTTAGAAAATCCCTGGTTAGTGACGATCGCCCTAGACGGCGAAAATTGCTGGGAATTCTATCCCCAAGACGGTAAACCGTTCTTAGAATCCCTCTATCAAACTCTCAGCGACAATCCAGATATCAAATTAGTCACAGTCTCGGAATTTCTCGACAAATTCCCAGCAACCGAAACAATTCCCGCAGCCCAACTGCACACTGGTTCCTGGGTAGACGGTTCCCTCACAACTTGGATCGGCGATCCCGCGAAAAATCGCGCTTGGGACTTGTTAGGGCCTGCGAGACAAATGCTGGCAAACCATCCAGAGGCCACAGAAGAAAACAACCCAGAAGCTTGGGAAGCGCTTTACGCTGCCGAAGGTTCCGACTGGTTCTGGTGGTTTGGCGAAGGCCACACGTCGAACCAAGATGCTATGTTCGACCAGCTATTTCGGGAACACGTAGCGGGAATTTACGAAGCTCTCGGCGAGCCCGTACCCCCAGAAGTGCGACGGCAAGTAGAGGTGCACGAGGTTCAAGGCGACCACCTGCCGCTGAGCTTTATTCACCCGGTGATTGACGGTATCGGCAACGAACAGGATTGGGACAAAGCCGGCCGGATTGAAGTTGGGGGAGCAAGGGGTACGATGCACCGGAGTTCGGCAATTCAGCGCCTTTGGTACGGGGTTGACCACTTGAATTTTTACATTCGTGCCGACTTCAAGGTAGGGGTGCGGCCGGGAATTGATTGCCCGCAGCAGTTAAATTTGTTCTGGTTTTATCCCGATCGCACGATGAACAACAGTCTGATTCCGCTGTTGGGTTTGCCTGACGAAGCACCGCTAAACTATAGATACCACCATCAGTTAGAGATTAATTTGCTGACGAAATCGATTTGGTTTCAGGAAGCAGAAGATGGGGATGAGTGGCAGCCCCGCATTAGCCGCGCCCAAGTGGGAGTGGATAAATGTTTGGAGGTAGCAGTGCCCTGGGCGGATTTGCAGATTATGCCCGACTGGCAGGTGAGGCTGATTGCGGTTTTATCGGAAGGGAGTCGTTACTCTAGCTGTATGCCGTTCGATTCTTTGATTCCGATCGGAATGCCGTAAAAAGTCATTAGTCATTAGTCCTTAGTCATTAGGGTGTAGGGGCGGGTTTCACGAGCAAAGTAGAACTGCTAACCCAAATACATATAAACCCGCCCCCGCCAACAGTCATTCAACAGTCATTAGTCATTAGCCCTTGTTTGAAGGAACAAACAATTAAATAATTATCAATTATTATTGAATAGGGGCTTCTACTCTGGCTGCCTAATGCCTTCATCATTCGGATCGCGTCCGGTCGATCTAGCGCTATAAAACTTGTGGGTAGTGAGGGCTTCAATCCTCATAAAAAATAGGACTTTAGCCCTCACTACTAACGAATACTTAATTTACCGCACATCATATCATTAGGCATGGGCAAATTAACAAACTCATGAGCCGCATTTTACTATTGGTCGATCGCCACCAACAACTTAATTTGCCGATCGCCCACCTCAACACCGAGCATGAGGTGATCGTACTCGATCGCGCTTTAGATCCCAACTCCGAATTTCCCATTCCCCCAATCGCTTTTGACTTGTGCATTCTCGACGAGGCAAATTTCGATCGCATCGGGCCGCTGGTAGAAGCATTAAAAACTGCCGCCGAACCGATATTTTTACCGTTCTTGCTGGTTAGTAAATCCCAAACGCCTGCTCTTGCTGAGCAGCCATTTTCGCAGCAGATCAAACAACTCGAACGCAGAATAGACGAGGTGATAGTAAGTCCTGTCGAACCCACCCAACTGCACTTGCGGGTAGAGAATTTGTTGGCCCGCAGGCGACTGTCGGTAGAACTCCACAGACTTCAAGAAGTAATTAAAGAACGGAATTTTACAGAAAGTTTGTTAAAGGACTCGCTGCAAACGGCAAACGAAAACCTGCAACGGGAAATCGCCAAGCGGGCGGAGGTAGAAACTGCACTGCGAGAAAACTCCTATCTCAACTCGCTGATCAATGCCATGCCAGATATTGTGTGCTTCAAAGATGGCGAGGGCAGGTGGCTGGAGGCAAATCAAGCGATTTTGGAAGTGTTCGACCTAGAAAAAATAGACTACCGCGGTCTCAAAGATTCTCAACTAGGAGAACTCAGCAGTTTTTACCGCGAGGCCCTACAGGCGTGCGAGGTCAGCGATAGAGAAGCGTGGGAAAAAGGCGAGCTTTCTAGGGGAGAAGAAGTGATTCTCCGCTCAAACGGTACTGTGAAAATCTACGACGTGATTAAAGTACCCGTATTTCACCCCGACGGGAGACGCAAAAGTATAGTGATTTTGGGTCGCGACATTACCGAACACAAGCAAACTAGAGACGAACTCGTGCGCTTGGCGTCGATTGTTGAGTCTTCAGACGACGGCATCGTCGGCAAAACCCTCGCGGGGACAATTCAGAGCTGGAACTCAGGAGCAGAGAAGATTTACGGCTACTGTGCTGCGGAAATCAAGGGCCAGTCGATCGAGATTTTAGCCATACCCGAACGACCCAAGGAAATGCCTCAAATATTGGAAAATATTAGGGCGGGAGCCAGCATCGACCATTACGAAACCGTACACTTGCGGAAAGATGGTCAACAGATAGATGTCTCCCTGACGATTTCTCCGATTAAAGACGCCACTGGAGCGGTAACGGGGGTTTCGACAATCTCTCGCGACATCAGCGACAGCAAGCGAGTCGAAAAAGCCTTTGAACAACTCCGTCACCAAACAGAAATGATTTTGTTCTCCGCAGGAGAAGGAATTTGCGGGTTGAACAAAGAGGGAAAAGTAACTTTTGTCAATCCTGCGGCGGTGAGAATGGCTGGGTGTGAATCGAAGCAATTGATTGATCGACCACTCTATGAAAGCTTACACCGTGCACAGGAAGAATGCTCAAGGGCCATCAAGCAACTGTCACCTGCAACAAACATCAATTCAGGCTCTGAACTTGTCCCACACTGCGCCGCACAGCAGGCGGGCAAACTGCTGCCGAACCGGGTAAGTTCTCAAATTTTAGCCACCTTGGAAGACGGAGAGGCGCGGCGCGTCACCGATGAGATTTTTTGGCGGCGAGACGGCAGCAGTTTTCCGGTTGAGTACGTTGTCGCTCCGATGCGAGAAGAAGGCGAAATTATTGGAGCTGTGGTGAATTTTAAAGATATCACGGAGCGGCTTGCCGTCGAGCGCATGAAAGATGAATTTATCTCTGTTGTCAGCCACGAACTGCGGACGCCCATGACCTCAATTCACGGCGCCCTCGGCCTCCTCAACAGCGGTCTGCTGGACGCTTACCCCCAGAAAGCTAAGCGGATGCTGGAGATTGCTGTCACTAATACTGACCGCTTGGTGCGGTTGGTCAACGACATCCTGGATTTAGAGCGGATGGAGTCGAGTTACAGCACTGTCATCAAACAAACTTGCAATGTGGCTGAGCTGATGTTGCAGGCGGCTGACGAGATGCAGGGAATGGCTCAGCAGGCGGGAGTTACTCTGTCGGTGAAGCCTGTGGGGGCGCAATTGCAAGCTGTTCCCGATCGGCTAATTCAAGCCTTGACAAATTTACTCAGTAATGCTATAAAATTTTCTCCCTCCGGCGCTACGGTTTGGCTGAGTGGGGAGTTGACCCACAATCTGGATGTGGCAGAAAAAGCAGCGCACAAGTTGGTGTCGTCTCCGTCTTTGTTATCTCCTGAGCCTGCCGCCGCGCCTCCGCATTTGCCAGTTCCGAGCTCGTGGTACATCGTGATTGCTGTGAAAGACCAAGGGCGGGGTATTCCGCCAGACAAGCTGGAGATGGTTTTTGAACGCTTTCAACAAGTTGATGCTTCTGATTCTCGCCAGAAGGGAGGTACTGGTTTGGGGCTGGCTATTTGTCGCAGTATCGTGCAGCAGCACGGGGGGCGGATGTGGGTGGAGAGCGTTGTGGGGGAGGGCAGCACTTTTTTCTTAAGTCTGCCACTTCTGACGGAGGGGCTGGCAACTGAAAGTTAATTTCTACGCAGGTGTACCCAAAGTTACTGATTTTGTGCAGATTGTTCGATCGAGTCATCGATAAACAATCTCAGCCTTTTCTGCAGTTTGGGGACTGGGGGCAAAAAGCACAATTTGAGGTCGAAAAGCGGCTATTTTTGGGTGGGATATTGTACAGCAACTGCGCCAGACGGTTAGGACGATCTTAGTTGAAACCCTGGCTGTCGATGGCAACTTAGGCCTTCCTTGTTCCTTCTTCCTTCAACATTTGCTATACAGTTTTGAAAATTTACTGTACAGTCCGATCGGGTAAGATAATTTGCTTTACAAAATATTCACATTTCGCCTCTAATCTATGATCAGTTCTCATTCATAAAAAAATGTTAATTTTGACTGCCAAGCGCATCTTGGTTATTGACGATGCGGAAGATATTCGGGAAGTAGCTCAAGTCAGTCTTGAACTGGTGGGGGGCTGGGAAGTCCTAACAGCGAGTTCGGGTCGCGAGGGTGTTGCTAAGGCTCTTGCCGAACAGCCTGATGCTATTCTATTGGACGTGATGATGCCCGACCAAGACGGGCCTACTACTTTTTTACAGTTACAAGCTAATAATGCTACGCAGCACATTCCGGTAATTTTATTAACGGCTAAGGCTCTGGCTGGGGACAGGCGGATGTTCGCGGATTTGGGGGTGGTGAGCGTGATTGCTAAGCCTTTTGAACCGATGTTTTTGGCCGCTCAGGTCGCTGAGGCTTTGGGCTGGGAGCAAGAATAGATCGATCGCGCGCATTGAATTGTGCAGCTTTTCAAGCAGTAGTTTTGCAGGCAAAGAGAGTTAAAAAAACTTGGTTTCTTTGGTATGGTTCATTAGATCCAATCGGGGCGATCGGACAGGATATATGTAGCGACTTAGGCGCCGTACCTTTCGTCCTGTCAGCTTAAGACTAAAAACCTCAGTGGGGTATCAGTTTCAACCCTGTTGGTATTGGGGTGAAGTTGATACCAATTAGGGATGCCTAAATCCCTATGGGTAGTGAGTTCATTTAACCGAATTCGGCCTCAGCCATGAGAACAGTATTCCTACTGATGTATCGGGAAAATATAAGCTAGCAGGATTATTTTACTTTTTGTAACAACTCACTCGTCTTCATAAGTTCTTCAGGTTTTAGTTTTATGTTTAAGCAGAACGTCAGGGATCGCTCCTGACTGTTGGCAGACACATTGGGAGAAGACGACTATGCCCTCAGCTTACATTTTGCTACTAATAGTTTCTCTGGCAGCAGTCTGGGTTTACTGGCAAACCTCTCAAGATATTTTTGTTCTTGTGGCTTGGGCCGGGCTCGGTTGTTTTATTTGGGGTTTCTCTTGGGCTCCTTGGAGCGTTCAGCTTTTGATTGTGGTGTTACTGTTGGGCCTCCAAAAGTGCTACTTGCGCGACACTCAAAGCTGTGAGTGAAAAAGATTTTTTATTTTTGTGCCTGGAATTGAGAAGTGCAGGCATTCGTGAATCTCTCTAATGATTGGGTTATCGCTCCATATCTTCAAAAAAGGTTTAAAATATCATGAATAGTTGCCCTTGTTGCTCCTCTCAATTGCTCCGCCACGCTCGCCACAATCGCGTTTATTGGTTCTGCTCGCACTGCTGGCAGGAAATGCCGGATCTGTCGGAGATGATTTTACTTAACGGGGGGCGGACTAACAAACGCGACGGTTTGGTGAAACATCCGGCTTTGACTCCTAAATTGAGGATTTTGGATTCCGTAGGAATTGCTTAGTTTGCTGGAGTTAGTCTCGCGATAAATATTGAGACGGAAAAGATTTTTGATCGTGCCATTTGTTGGATTTTTTGATTAAAAATGCAAAAGCCCCCTCCGTGTGAAGTGAAGGGGACTTATTAGCGGGGGGCTTTTGCACTTGTGATGGGGTCGATCGCCTGAATTTCAGCTATTGTATGCAGAAGAGCTGATTACATCAAACCGATTTGAGAGAGAATGCCTTGACCGGTGAGGAATTCGGTAGCTAAGCCGATAACGAAGCCCAACATTGCCAAACGGCCGTTCCAGGTTTCAGCAAACTCAGTGAAGCCAACTTTTGCGTTTTTGTTTTCCATGACCAGAAACCTCGTTTAATTTCAACCTTATGTAACTAAACTTAACACAGCAGTACAAAGTTTGCAACATATTTTTACATTGACTGTTCAAATGCCGGAGATCAGCGGGAGAGGCCTGCAGGGAGAGGGGCTCGCGGGGGGAGAGATTGACATCGAGCTTCGCTGTCTGCTAGGCTTGAGCGAAATCATTGGGTCATCAAAATTCCAGTGCCAAGCGTGGGCTGCTGTCTCACCTATCGTATATGTATATTTTTTTACATATATGCTTCAATATGGGATTAGTAAATAACATTGCTAAGTATTTATCTAAATATCTATTGCAGTTGTCTATTAATCTCATATAGATGTATACATACTAAGAATATTTACATATACGGTAGATGAGACATCAGCTCACACCTAGCGTCACCTGAAAAGTGTTTGCTTAGTGTGAGTTGTTCTCATTTATGAATTTTCCGACAGCAAATTATCCATATAAGATAAGTAAATTAGAAGTAGCATTAATCCCTACTTTTAAATCTTATTTGTTTGGGAATATTCATCTCTTGCCAATCCCTAAGCAACATTCCTTATGTGCTGGATAACTGATGTTTCAATGCTGTTGTAAACAACAAGCAAAAGGAAACCGAAATGAATCCAAAGCAGAAGCATAACAAGAAGCACAAACTGATCGATGATTATGGTCAGAACTGTTGGTGGTGCGGTAAATGTCTCCCAAAAAATCAACTGACTATCGAACATTTGCGCCCCAAAAGTCGCGGTGGATCTGACTGTATAGAAAACCTACGACTTGCTTGTCTTTCATGCAACCAGTCTCGCGGAAACAGTCTCTACCCTCCCAACTGGGTAAAGGGTAATTGTCTATAGGTAACATCTCAATTCACAAACCCGGTTTTTCAAATAAACCGGGTTTGACCCGGAAATAAAAAACCATAATCTACCCTAAGCGATCGAGAGAAGGAAATAACAAAAATGGCTATGAACAATAACGAACGAGTTGGCAATGCTTTAAAATTTCTCTGTCAGAGATTGTACCCTTATGTGGAACAGCAAATGCAAGCATTTTACGGCGAGCGCTGGCTGGCCAAGGCTCAAGATTGCTTGGTCAACAATAAGATCCCCAAAAGAAAAATAATAGAGAATATTCTGCGTGAAGATGTTTTAACCCTGTTATCAGTCATGTCAAAGCAGTGGGATAATGTCTTCAAAAAGCATCTAACTCCTTTTGAAAATGCTCTAGTGATTGAACTTATAGAAGTCCGCAATAATTGGGCGCACAATTCCTCATTTTCCAGTGAAGACACCTATCGCGCTCTCGGCAGTATTGCCAAACTACTTAAAGCGATATCTGCCTCAGATGCAGATATTAAAGAATTAGAAAAGCAAAAACAAGATGTCATGCGACTTCTTGCTCAAGAGCAAACTCGTCACGAAACTAGAAGTTCTTCTGCTGAAGAATCTCGCTTTAGAGCAAGTTTAGCAGAATTACTAGAAACACTCAATTTTCAGGATGCTTCTTTGTTAAACCAGGCACTTACTCACCGATCATTTCTTTTTGAAAATCCGAAAGAAGTAAGTGAAGACAACGAGCTACTAGAGTTTCTTGGTGATGCCTTGTTAACTTTCCTGAGCGCTGAGTATCTCTATCGTGATTATTCAAATAAAAGTGAGGGTGAACTGACTTGCATACGTTCGGCGTTAGTAGATAAGGCACAGTTAGCGAAGTTTGCCATCGAGTTAGACATGGGCAAATGGATGCGGTTAAGCAAAGGTGAAGTAACAAGTGGAGGAAGAACAAAGAACACGCTGCTTAGTAATACTTTTGAAGCTGTTATCGGCGCGTACTTTCTCGATTCTGGTATTGAGGCTGTGCGTGAGTTTGTAGAGCCACTGTTTACTTCAGTAGTTGAAAACTTCTTGTCTCTTACGCCTGATATCGATTCTAAACACCTTGTAGATTCAAAAAATCGGTTTCAGGAATGGGTACATCGCAATATCGGGTCAATTCCACCTCAATACATCACAATTAATGAGGCTGGCCCTAGTCATGCTAAAGAATTTACTGTTGAACTGCGCGTGAATGATAAGCTGTACGGTCAAGCTACAGCTAGCAGTAAAAAAGACGCTGAAAAGCTTGCTGCTGAAACTGCACTCAAAAAAATAGAGCGAATGTAAAGACTTTTTCCCTACAATTGATTTGCTGAATAACTAAACAAACACAAATGCCAAAACTTCCAAAATTTCCAAAACTTCCAAAATTTAAAAATGAATCACTTCTAAGTCGCGCGCTCACTCACCGTTCCTACGTTAACGAACACCCAGAAGCAGGCGAACACAACGAGCGACTAGAATTCCTCGGCGACGCCCTGCTAGGTTATCTAGTTGGCGAAGTCTTGTACAAGCGCTATGAAAATTTTAGCGAAGCTCAATTAACTCGCTTGCGTTCTGGATTAGTCGATCAGGATCAGCTAGCAAAGTTTGCTGAGCAACTAGGTATAGGCAAGTTAATGCGCCTGGGAAAAGGGGCAGAACAAGATAAAGGTCGCCAAAATCCCTCTTTGCTTTGCGATACTTTTGAAGCGATTATTGGTGCATACTATCTCGACTCAACCATTACACCTGTCCGCGCCTTTGTTAAAAAGCTGTTTATTCCAGTTGCTGATAGTATGATTTACCCTCAGTCCGATGCTGGGCAAAAAAACCTTGTAGACTCTAAAAATCGATTTCAGGAGTGGGCTCTGGCAAAATTCGGTCAAAATCCCGAATATTCAATCATTGATGAGGAAGGCCCGGATCATGCCAAAGAGTTCACTGCTGAAGTGTATGTCAGCGGTAAAATGTACGGTGTTGGCAGGGGTCGTCGCAAACAAGATGCTGAGAAAAGTGCTGCTGAAGATGCGCTAGCAAAGCTGAAAAAACGCGAACTGATATAAACTTGAAAACAGCGGTAAAAACTACTAGCTTTTTTGTGCGATTCGGGCATTGGCGAAGTCCTAGAAGACGATCGCCCGAATTGATGGCCAGAGCACACAATGGGCTATAATCAGGACTTGTGCAAGTGTTACCGCCGTCGATCGAGGGTTGCAATGGCAGAAATTCGTTGACGAGTACCCCAGTGTCGATCGTAATTTTGGGAAATATCAGAGCAATTCATGTCTACTCACAACCCGACTACCCTAACTGTTGAAGAAGCACAGCAAATCCTCAAAGATTTCACTTGTCTGGATATGCAATCTGTAGCATCGCCGCTGGAAAAAAAGGCACTCCGTCAAGCGATTTTGCTGGTAGCAAGTTTGTCGGATTATCAAATGTTGGGAGTGTGCGCTTCTTCGACGGATGAGGGGTTTTTAGCTTTAGAAGCTTATTTAAAAGCTTTGGGATATCAAGCTGTTTTAGATCCCAATGCTGTCTCGACCTTTGCGGGTTCCGTTTATATTAAGTTCAATACTTTGAAGGGGTCGTATTATGTTGACGGCTATCCCGGAACTTACCGGGGCGTTTTGGTGTCGTGTCAATCTGCCTCAGAAGATGGAGTTACTGGCACTTACGGTCATTTACCTCTCGATTTATTTATTGATTAATTGGTCAGTAGTCAGTAGTCAGTAGTCAGTAGATCGATTAAATTGAATCAAAAACCGACGGAAAGCATCCAGGATACAAGCCCCCGGATTCATCCGTGGGGTCAATGCTTCAATGCTTCAATGCTTCAATGCTTCAATCTAAAATCGATTGACTGATGCACCTTACAAAGCTGTAGGGTGCGTCAGCCGATCTCCCTTCGATTCAGTTGAATCAAACACCGACTGACGCACCTTACGAAGATTAACCCTTACCAACTATCAATTCTGCCTCTGGTGCGGGTGCGGTTTCTTCCGGCGGCAGTCCCAAAATATCGCTGTACAAGTTGACGTATTTCCGGGCCGAAATATCCCAGCTAAAATCTTCTCTCATGCCGCGCTGTTGCAGTTCTCTCCACTTATCTTTGTAGCGGAAACCTTCCCAAGTTCTGATCATGCAGGTGAACAAGTCGAGGGGTTCGTAGCGATCGAAACAGTAACCGGTACCGGTATTGTCGATCGGGTTGTTGTGGGAAACGGTATCGACTAAACCGCCGGTGCGACGAACCATTGGCACGCACCCGTAGCGGAGGGCGAGCATTTGGCTGATGCCGCAGGGCTCGAAACGGCTGGGCATCAGGAAGCTGTCGCAGCCTGCGTAAACGCGCCGGGAGAGGGCCTCGTTATAAAGTAGTTGGGTGGACATCCGACCGGGATAGCGGGCTGTCATTTGCCAGAGTTGGGTTTCGTAGTAGCGATCGCCCGTTCCGAGTACAATAAATTGAGCGTCCGTATAGGCCATGAACAGATCGAGCATTTGAATTATCAAATCCAATCCCTTCTGTTCTACCAGCCGCGTCACCATGCCGATCAAAAAGGCATTTTTATTTACTTCCAAGCCGACTTCTTCTTGCAGCGCAATTTTATTAGCGGGGCGCTTTTCAATAGTATCAACACTAAATTGTTGATGGAGGTACTTGTCAGTTGCTGGGTTGTAAGATTCTGTATCAATTCCGTTCAAAATGCCCGATACTTTACCGCCGAGGTAAGACAGCAAACCTTCCAAAGTTTCCCCATAAGCTGGGGTTTTGATTTGCTCCGCGTAAGTCGGTGAAACTGTATTTACTCGATCGGCAAACTGTACTGCGGCAGCCATTGTATTGTGACCTTGCATATACCAAGGACACCAAGTCATCTGCTCCAAACGCCAGCGCCACGGTCCTTGATAAGCTAAATTGTGAATAGTAAAAACCGTGCTGATATCGGGGTCTTGGCTCATCCAAACAGGTATCATCCCCGTATGCCAGTCGTGACAGTGAATAATTTGGGGCTTCCAGTGATTCCAGGCAAATTCAGCCGCAGCATTGGCAAAGAAAGTGAACCTCCAATCTTCATCTAAACCGCCGTAAACGCGGCGCGGCAAGAAAGATGGATGTTGCATTAAGTATAAAGGTACATCGGTTCCCGGCAAAACAGTTTCAAACACCGAGAAGCTTTGGAACATGGCAGACCCATCCCAAACAGGTTTTTTGGGAACGTCCATTTTGTCGGGGACGAAACCGTAGTAGGGCATGAAGATGCGGACATCGTGGCCCATGCGCCGCAGAAATTTCGGCAAAGCGCCGACGACATCGCCCATACCGCCGACTTTGGCGAGGGGTGATGCTTCGGCGGATACAAATAAAATACGCATTATTTTTTTGTGTTCCTTGAGATTGTTAGTCTAGAGTGAAATACCTAGCACTGACCTTCGGTCAGCGTGTAGGCTTCGTGTATCATCTGCCGTTGCTCTGTTAGGTATCTCATTACTGAGATTCGTCACTGAAGACGATCCGAGTCTGACACTGCATCTCTAGCTTTGCAGCCTTTATCCCTTCGTAGGGAACCCACGCAGAAGTCCTGTTTCCCAAGACCAAAAACTGTTTTCGTACAACAAACATGGTTTATATTTTACGGTAGGGCATTACCTTGCCAACCAGCGGTCTGTTTTTTCCCCCTTTCTCTCGCAGTTATCCTTGGTAAGCATACTACTGCTACTGTGACCTGTTGTTTGCAGTGGAGTGGGTGGGTCGCAACCACTTATATCTTACAAGTTTTTTTGCTAGAGAAACAGTAAATTGTCGCTCTTTTTCATATACCTTGCTTGGCTTATATCCCAACGCCCAATTGAGTACAATTACAGCGTGGGACTTACGCCAATTGAGTTAAGGAAATAGCGATCGCCTTTTCCATCCCCTCTGATAAAAAGGGCGATCGCCCGAATCACATATTACGGAAACTCCCGACTAATTCTGAGAATTGTCCTCAAAAGTCTCCTCAAATCCCGCTAGAAAATCATCCAAAGCTTCCGAGGCGATCGCCAAATTAATACTGTCGGCATCTTCCAATCCCCAGGTATTCACACCAACCACTTGACCAGCCATATTAATCAACGGGCCGCCAGAATTTCCCGGATTAATCGCCGCATCAGTTTGCAACACCTTCACCTCAGCAACATCATCTTCATCGTCGCCTTCCTCATATTCCTCGGGTTCGCGAATTGCACTCACAATACCTTGAGTTACAGTTGAAGCAAACTGCCCCAAAGGATTGCCGACGGCAATTACTCTATCTCCCACTTTCACATCAAAAGACAACTCTAGGGGAGGATATTCTTGGGGAGAGTCCACTTGTTCCCCTGTGTTCGGGTCGAAGGTAAAATCGCTAATTAAGAGTAATGCTAAATCTTCTTCAGCATTACCAGTAAACACCACCTCGGCCAATCTCAATTTTCCGTCGTGAGTTTCGACTAAAACCTGTTCGATTTCATCTTCTTCATAGAAGTAATCTTGATCGGCAATATCTTCTACAACGTGATAGTTCGTGACAATTATGTCCGGCGATACAAAGAACCCACTTCCTGAAGAAATCTCTTCTTCTGTATCCCAATCCATGACGTAAATTGAAACTAAGGACGGCAAGACTTGCTCGACTACATCAGAAAAATTTCCTGCTTGAGTTTTGAACTCTTTCAATTGCTTCTGCAAAGCTTGTTGGTCTGCTTGCATTTTGCTATATAGTTGCTGAACCTTTTTCAATTCCAGCTTTAATTGAATTTCTCTAGCGCTCATATTGGGCCTTTACCTGAAATAAATTGCTGATTAATTTTGGATGTGTGGTTGTAGATTTTGGATGGGTATGTTAAGAATTATAGGACTTACGAAAAAAAACCGGTTTTTACCATAAATCTTGGGCTATACAGCGAGACTTACATCAGAAACCGGGTTGCTTAACACCCGTGCGGAGCGTCCTAAATTAGTCAGATATTTTTGAAATCTATCGCACAAGTCCTACCTAAAATCCCATCAAAAATCTACAATCAGACTGCTACTCTACCTGTGAAAGCCAAAGCAAACCGCCTGTTATTTTTATTTTACAAAAGGCGATATATTGCGTCTCAAAGCATTTACAAAGAGATGCGGATCGGTTTTATGAACCACGTTGAACTTCGACAAATATTTCCTCCAAAATTGCACTAGCACCCTGTTGGCGCAGTCGGTGAGCGAGGTCAATTCCCAGCATTTCAGCAGTCTCGGCGGCGCCGGAAACAGTATCTTTGACGAATCGCTGGCCGTCGAGACTCGATACCATTCCGGTTAAGGTTAATTGACCGTTTTCTATTTTGGTATTGACGCCGATCGGCACTTGACAGCCGCCTTCTAATTCCCGCAGAAATGCGCGTTCAGCATAACATCTTTGGGCGGTTTCCGAGTGTTCGAGAGCTTTAATCACTGCCATGATTTCTGTGTCTCCGGCGCGGCATTCGATGCCCAAAGCACCTTGTCCTACGGCGTGAAGGGAGATATCAGCAGGGATAATTTGGTGTATGCGATCGCCCATTCCCAATCTTTCGAGGCCGGCAACTGCTAAAATAATCGCGTCGTAACCGCCCTCATCTAATTTAGCGAGTCTAGTATTGAGATTGCCGCGAATATCTTTAAATTCAAAATGAGGGAAATGGTGCCGCAGTTGAGCCAGCCGCCGCAGGGAAGAAGTGCCAATTACTGAACCTTCTGGGAGGGTGTCAAGTTGCTTGTCTTTGTGCTTGGAGTGAACTACCAGGGCGTCAGCGGGATTTTCCCGTTCGGTGACGCATCCTAAAATTAAACCTTCGGGCAAATTGGTAGGCAAATCTTTGAGGGAATGAACGGCAAAGTCCGTTTCATTGTTAATCATCCCCGTTTCTAATTCTTTGGTGAAAAGTCCTTTATCGCCAATTTTAGCGAGGGCGACATCAAGAATTATGTCCCCTTGGGTGGACATGGTGTGGACTTCAAAAGTGTGTTGCGGGAAGTGTTTCTGTAGCTGTTCTTGCACCCAGTGGGTTTGCACGAGAGCGAGTTGGCTTTTGCGGGAACCGATGCGAACGGTTCGGGAAGGGGCAGATGTGGTTGGGGACATAAGATCGATCGGAGGATAGCTTGAAATCAGCCAATATATTCACCTGATCTAGCGTACCGCAGGTGGGGACTTTAATTGCTGGTTGGGATAATTCGGGCGATCAAATAGAAATACCAGATTTTGACCGCCTGTTTGAACAAAGGATGCAACGGCAGGCAAGCTCCAAACCTTTACATAATAAGCCCTTGCCAATCTAAAATCTAAAATCGTATGACTGCCAGTAGCAGTGAGTCTTGATGATGTTTCCCCTCCAGCAGTGGGCGTCGCTGGCACGGGGGCGATCAACATTCCGAAGCAAAGGCTGCCGGCGATGTACGATTTACCTAGGGTCGAGCCGGATGAACCTGGTTGACATGAGGAGTTAGCTTAGCTGCAGCGAGAAAGAATTAGCTCAAAGGTTGCGAGATTTGGGGAGAGAAATGTAGTTGTGAGGGGAAAAGGTCGATCGTATTTATTTTTACCAGCTTCCTTGACAAAAGGGCGATTCCCTACCGTTGGGGAACGCCTGCGGGAAGATAGCTTCGCTGGCGCGTACCTTTTCCATTTCTAACCAAAATTTAACGCTGTCCTGCTTGAAGTGCAGAATTTGCTATCTGGACAACTTCTTGCTGCCGTGCGTTTTTCCTTGTGACTCGGTACAGAACCCCCAGCCTTTGCCACTCAACAAAAGCAGTGCAGTAAGCACCGCAATTATTGAAATAAATCCCCCTGAATCCGCCCGCCAATTCAACGCTTCTGTAAGTATCCTGCGGCAATCGCGAAGGAGGCGAAAACGGTTCATTTCTTTTAGCTTCGATTGTGCCGAAATAACAAGCTCCCGCACGGCATCCTTTGCCTAAATACATTCCCACAATGTAACCGTTGGCACCGGCTTGCACATCAAAATCAAGTTGCTGAATGTCAGATAAAGGAAGTCTACTCGGAAGAAAAACAGGCACTCGCGTTTTGCCTTTGATTTGTCTGAAGATGTTACTCGCAGGAAAACGACTGTTAGCCTGTTTTGCACCTGAGTTATCGGGGAGTGAGGGAAACTTTTGCACAAACTCCCTCCACTGCACAACTCTATTTTTAGCAATGTTGAGAGTGGGAATCGAGTATTTTTCTAGCGCAAAAGAAGGGCGACCGTTGTTCAGGTTGAAGTTGCGGCGAATCACTGTAATTTCGGGTTTTCCTAAGCCGTAAGCTGTTGCTATGGAACGGGCGAGATTGCAGGTAATTTTGAAGCGTCCCATCTCAATACTGCCATTTTCTGCTTGATAAGACCAATTGTAACCCTCAGAAGCCCGATCGCGATCGCACAGAAAATGAGAAATCTCAAACATCTTGGCAATATGAACATCGTACAACCGCAACTTGCGCGGGCCGACAGATTTTGCAGTGTTGCGATCGGGTACAATAAATTGTATCGGTTGCCAGCTATCTTCAGGGGAAAAATTAAACCAGCGGATTTCTGTAATCGGGAGTTCAGTCCTTGCTAACGCTGAGTTTGGTGTCAAAGGTGCGATGGTAAAAGCAGTCACCACACAAGCAAAAATCGCCGCAAATAGCCATCTTCTCCTCATCCTGATTTCCCCCTAAGTAGGTCAGCGCAAAAAAACCATAGCATCTTGTAAGAGGCGAGTGCGAGTTAAGATATATCATACAATAACGGTCAGGTACGCACGGATCACCCTACAGATAGAAGTTGTGCGTCCCCGACTACAAAACTTAACGCTTCCGAGCTAGAATAGCTGAATTTGCTATTAAAATTAAATCAGATTCTCGTCCGTTCTTAAGGGCTACGGTATACATAAAACCCTGACTTTTCCACTCAAGAGTTGCTGTGCAGTAAGCCCCGCAACCATTGTGAAAAACTCCTTTCACTCGGTCAGCCAGTTGAACATTTTTTAAAGTCTTAGTTACCCCTTCTACTTTGGTCGAAAACTCACCGCCTTTCTGACCTCGAATTTCCCCAAAAGTGCAAGCTCCCGCACCTCGGCAATCTGCTGTATACTCCATAGAAATAGTATAGCTGTCCGTTGTCGCTTGGCTTTGATAGTAAAGCTTCTGCGAGATAGGAAGCCGGCTGGGGAGGAAAATTGGTACTTGTGTTTTGCCTTTTAACTTTTGCAAGATTTGACTTACCGGAACAACAGTACCCGCTACAGCAACAGATTGGGTTTCCCGCGGTCGCTGCGACAATTCGCACGCACCAAAAACTCCCGGTACAGGTACTAAAACAGTCAATACACACGTAGAAGTCGCCAAAAGTAATAATTTATTGTTCATTATTTTTTTCCTTACTGTCGAAATAGTCCTGTTTTTTTGTGAAGCGCATTCACCTATTTACAACCATACTCCAAAATACAAACTTCACAATAGGCATTCCGAAAAAAAGCAAGTTTAATTTTTTCTGACAAATTCACTAAAATATGCAGTTACCGATAAAATATAAAAGGCGACAAATTTAGGAAGAGAACGTGGAACTGCAAGATTATTTACGCCAGCACGGATTGGAAACCTTGTCCGAAACTTATCATATCAAAGTTACCCGCCACCGCCAATATCCCGATTTAGTCTGTCTGAAATACTCGCAGATAGAATCTCCCCTAGGCGAAAAAATAGTGCAGCAGTGCCGAGGCATTATTTTAGATTCATCTCAAGATTGGCAGATAGTTTCTTATCCCTACAACAAATTTTTTAATTACGGAGAAATTCACGCCGCTGCAATTAATTGGACAAATGCCAAAGTTTACCAAAAACTAGACGGTTCTCTGACTGTACTGTATTTTTACAAAGGAGAATGGAGAGTGCAATCTAGGGGCACTCCCGACGCCGCCGGCGAAGTTAACGGTTTTGGATTCACTTTTGCCGAACTTTTTTGGAAAGTCTGGCAAGAATTGGGATATCAATTGCCACAAGAAACCGACCAGTGTTTTATCTTTGAGTTGCTGACGCCTTACAATAGAATAGTTGTCCAGCAAACTAACAATCAAATCGTCTTGCACGGCGTTCGCAACACTCAAACACTGCTAGAAAATGACCCCAGTATTTGGGCAAATAAATATGGATGGAAATTGGTCGAATCCTATCCTTTAACTAGCTGGAAAGAAGTTATCGAAGCGGCTCAACATTTAGATCCTATGGATTCGGAAGGGTATATTATCTGCGACGCTAACTTCAACCGAGTTAAAGTTAAGTCTCCGCAATATGTCGCGATTTCCCATCTTCGTGAAGGGTTTTCGACCCGCCGGATGATAGAAATTGTTTTAACTAATGAAGGGGAAGAGTTTTTAGCTTATTTTCCTGAGTGGAGTGAGTTGTATCAACAAGTTAAGGAGAAATATCAATCTTTGGTTGAAGAAATCGAGGAAGTTTACCGACAGCACGAACATATCGAAGTTCAGAAAGATTTTGCCTTAGCTGTGAAACATTTGCCGTATTCCGGGATTTTGTTTTCTTTGCGGGCCCGAAGAGTTGCGGGAGTGAAAGAAGCTCTCCGTGATGTTACGATCCATAAAATAGAGGAGTTGTTGGGTTTAGATTACATCCATTTAGGTTTGTAGAAGCAGAAAGGCACGACACGGATTTTGACACGGATACACGGATTAATGATCGAGCGTGAGGCAGATGTTGAAGGAAGAGGGAAGTTCGGCAACGAGCAATGTACGGGATGTAACGGATGTAACGGATGGAATGAAGAGGTAAGTATTTAAACAATGCCCAATGCCCAATGCCCAATGCCCAATGTCCAATTACCAATTACCAATTACCATGAAAAGAGTTATTGTACTTGTTGGTTTACCTGCTTCGGGAAAGTCTCAATTTGCTAGGGAGTTGCTGCTGTCTGAACCTGCAAAGTGGGTGCGTAGCAATAAAGATTTGCTCAGAGAAATGGCTCACGCTTCTCATTGGTCGCCTGCGAATGAAAAGTTTATTGTACAGTTGAGAGATACGATTATTTTGATGGCTTTGGAAAGTGGCAAGCACGTCATTGTTGATGATACTAATTTCGGGCCTCACATCGAGCAGATCAAGGAGTTGGTTAAAGGTAAAGCTGTTGTGGAAGTTAATGATTCTTTCCTACAAGTTCCGGTTGAGGAATGTATTAAACGGGATTTGAAAAGGCTTAATTCGGTGGGCAAAGATGTGATCATGAAGATGTACAATAAGTACGTTCGGGTTCCCGTTGTGCCGCCGGAATATAACCCGGATTTGCCGGATGCAATTATTGTGGATATGGACGGTACACTGGCACTTCTCAACGGCAGAAATCCTTTTGATGCTTCTACGTGCGATCGCGATTTGCCCAATCAGCCCGTCTTAGATACCGTTCGCAAATGGCAGTCTAGCGCCCATATTATTGTAGTGTCGGGCCGCACAGATGACTGTCAGCCTCAAACTGAAAAATGGTTGCAGCAGTATGAGGTTAATTATGCCGCTCTTTATATGCGGAAAACCGGAGATATGAGGAAGGATGCGATTATGAAGGAAGAATTTTATCGGCAGCATATTGCAGGGAAATATAATGTTAAGTTTGTGTTGGACGATCGCCAGCAAGTTGTTGATATGTGGCGGTCTTTGGGATTGACGGTATTCCAAGTAGATGAAGGGGATTTTTAAGGCCGGGTTTGTTTGCGCGGGCGATCGCAACTTTCAACCATTGTCCCACCCCTAATGCTACAATCAAAGTAACATTGCAAAAAATTTTGTTATGATATCCATTCCCCAAGCGCCCCAAAAAATGACCGTTGAGGAATATCTCGAATGGGAAGCTCAACAAGAGATTCGCTACGAATATGTCAACGGCGAAGTTTTTGCCATGACAGGCAGTACAATTCCTCATAACGATCTTGCACTCAACTTTTACAGGAACTTGTACCCACATCTGCGTTCCAGAGGCTGTCGGATGAACGTGTCAGATGTGAAATTGCAAGTCAGTTTTCAAAGCCGTTACTACTACCCTGATGTGATAGTCAGTTGCGACCCTCAAGACCTCAATTCCCGCACATTCATTCAGAATCCTAAAATAATTGTGGAAGTTCTTTCTCCCAGTACAAGTGCTAAAGATCGGGATGAAAAATTCACTTGTTACCTAAAAATACCGACTTTGCAAGAGTATATCTTGATTGACGCCGAAAAGATTTTTGTTGAGCGTTACTGTCGGGGAGAGGGGAGAATGTGGCTTTACTATTCTTACACTGCTGGGGAGATTATCACTCTATCAAGTATTGGGTTTGATTTGCCGATCGCACTTTTGTATGAAGGTGTTGGATTTGAAACAGAAACAGAAGGATAAAAACACACCTAATTTTGCAGCTTTTTTATGAACCGGCAAGATGCCTGTTCCACAGAGAGTGAATTTTATTTTGTGGTAGGCTCAGACGCCGCCCATAAAAGCCAATAATGAACAGGCAAGATGCCTGTTCCACAATTATTTATCTATCGCGTCCAACCCAGCCAGCGATTAAACAAATTCTTAACAAGCGGAGTCAAACGAGTGCGATTGTAAGCATCTCCGGCTTTCCGAATTGCATCAGCTTGTGTCGGATACGGGTGAATTGTGCTAGCAATCTTTCCCAAACCAATATTGTTAACCATTGCCAAAGTAATCTCGCTGATCATATCCCCAGCGTGTCGCGCTACAATAGTTGCACCTAATATTTTATCGCTACCTTTTTTAACGTGAATTTTCACAAATCCTTCCTCTTCGCCGTCAATAATTGCCCGATCGACTTGACTGAAAGGGATTAAAAATGTATCGATATCAATGCCTTTTTCCTTAGCTTCGTGTTCCCCAATTCCGACGCGCGCAATTTCCGGGTTTGTGTAAGTACACCAAGGTATCGTCAAAGCGCTGAGCTTTTTGCGCCCGAAAAATAGAGTGTTTTGAATTACCATTCTCGCGGCAAAATCAGCAGCGTGAGTAAATTTATGTTTCATGCAAATATCCCCAGCGGCATAAATGCGGGGATTAGTAGTTTGCAAATTGTCGTTGACAAATACACCCGTGTGTGTATCGTATTCGACACCCACAGCCTCCAGATTCAATCCTTCCACGTTGGGCGATCGCCCTGTACTCACAATAATTTCATCTACTGTTACCGATGCTTCCTTACCTTGACATTTATAATAAATTACTTTGCCTGCATTTGTTTTCTCAACGCGCTCTATTTGGGATTCTAGTATTAGTTGAATTTCTTCCCGTAGAAAAGCCTCCTGCACGATTTTAGCAGCATCCGCATCTTCTTTGTCTAAAATCTGAGCATTTTTGTGCAGCAATACGACTGCCGAACCCAGCCTGCGGAATGCTTGAGCCAATTCGCAGCCGATCGGCCCTGCGCCAATTACTCCCAAACGCTGAGGTTTTTCCGTGAGGTTAAAGACTGTTTCATTTGTCAAATATCCAGCTTCTTGTAAACCGGGAATTTGTGGTTGTAGCGCCCTTGCACCTGTGGCAATTACTGCTTTTTTAAACCGGAGAGTTTGACCTGCAACTTCTACTGTATTATTGCTAGTAAAACGACCCGAACCCAGAAAAACATCGACTCCTAATTTCTCCTGATATCGTTGAACAGAATCAACATCGCTGATTCCCGCCCTAATCCGGCGCAGCCGTTCCATCACAGCAGCAAAATCCACTTCTACACTGTCAGAAACATTAACACCAAATTTACTTGCTTCCCAGATATCGCCGACAGTGCGAGACGATCGAATTAAAGCTTTTGACGGCACACAACCGACATTCAAACAGTCGCCGCCCATTAAATGTTTTTCAATTAAAGCAACTTTCGCGCCCAAACCTGCGGCACCGGCAGCAACAATTAATCCAGCGGGGCCCGCGCCAATTACTACTAAATTATAACTGCTAGCAGGCTGCGGATTTTCCCAATCTGGCGGATGCAAATAGGAGACTAATTTCTGGTTGTGTTCGTCCATCGGGGGGACAGTTACGCGATCGACTTTTGACTGCGGCATTCACAAATCCTCCTAATTAAATACTTTCTTCCAAAACCTTGCTGGCTATGCGAGTGATAAAGACAGTAACAGCGACTGTAGCAAGAAAACTGATAATATTAATCAACCATTTTACGGCGGAATCTTGAGGACTTGCATACACACTTTCCGTGCCTATCGCAGCAACCTCTCCCACCAAAGAACCGGAGTAAACGTACATAATTGTACCCGGTATCATGCCAAAGGAACCCAGCACGTAATCTTTCAAAGAAACCTGAGTAATTCCCAGAGCGTAATTCAATAAATTGAAAGGAAATAAAGGACAAAGACGAGTTAAAAAAACTATTTTTAATCCTTGTTGGGAAACTGCGCGATCGAGAGCTTTAAACTTGGGGTGAGATTCCATATATTTTACCACGCGATCGCGGCACAAATAGCGCCCGATCGCAAAAGCAAATACAGCACCTAAAGTCGAAGCCGCAAAGACGTAAACAGCACCCCACCACAAACCAAAAATCGCCCCCCCTCCCAGCGTCAGTAACGAACCCGGTACAAACAGCACAGTAGCCAAGTTATAAGTAGCGACAAAAGCCACTGGCCCCCACCACCCTAAATCCTCAATCCGCATTAACAGACTTCTCAAAACATCTTGAACGTAGGCAGATCTAGTTGCTACAATTAAGAGAGCGAGCAAAAGTGTGATCGAAAAAAACAACACTATGCGTTTAAATTTTACCCTAGCATAATCTTGGATTCGTTCTTTTGCCATGATTCACCCGCAAATATTTATCAGCATTATACTCCAAACTTAAATTATTACGGTCAACTACCATAAAAGCGATAGGTTATGACACCAAAAGCCCAACTTCCGATCCCCGAACATTTCGACCCCAAAAAAGTAGGCGAAGTCTGGCGAGTCCCCTACCAAGAACTGGGCACCCAAGCGAAAGATTGGACAAAGCAGCACAGCATCCAGCCAGCATCCAGCGACAAAAACCGTATTTGTTTGCTGATAATCGATGCCCAAAATACCTTTTGTTTGCCCGAATTTGAACTATTTGTGGGCGGGCGTTCCGGTAGCGGTGCTGTCGATGACAACCTGCGACTGTGCGAATTTATTTATCGCAATTTAAACGCAATTACAACCATTGCGCCGACAATGGATACCCACACCGCCATGCAAATTTTTCATCCAATCTTTTGGATCAACGAAGCAGGCGAACACCCCCTACCAGCGGCAACTTCTATTACACTCGAAGACGTGCAGCAAGGCATTTGGAAAGTCAATCCCGCCATAGCCCACAGCATCAGCGGGGCTAATTTTTCAGCACTGGAAAAACAGGCTTGCCACTACGTCAAAAAACTCAGCGACGATGGGAAATATCCCCTGACAATTTGGCCCTATCACTCAATGTTAGGTGGCATCGGACACGCGCTGGTTTCTGCGGTGGAAGAAGCAGTATTTTTTCATACTATAGCCCGCAACAGCCAAGCACTTTTTGAAATCAAAGGCGGGAATCCACTGACAGAAAACTATTCTGTTTTGCGGCCGGAAGTTTTAGAGGGATTCGACGGCAATCCGATTGCGGAAAAGAATGCTAAGTTTATTGATAAATTACTCGATTTTGATGCAGTAATTATTGCCGGACAAGCCAAAAGTCACTGCGTTGCTTGGACAATTGATGATTTGTTAACGGAAATTTTGGCGCGAGATACGAATTTGGCAAAGAAGGTTTATTTGCTAGAAGATTGCACTTCGCCTGTGGTTGTTCCGGGTGTTGTTGATTTTACAGAACAAGCAGATGCAGCTTATCAAAAATTTGCGGCGGCGGGAATGAATGTTGTTCAATCTACTGAGTTAATTCTGGGCGATTAAAGACGAGTGTTTTATCTTGCGGTTTTCCGTGCAAAAAAGTATACATGATTAACCAGATGCGGTAATTTTTGTTCGCTTGGCACTCGACTGCGATCGCATTTAACTGATTACGTATGATATCATATCCGGTAAATCACTTACGACACAAGCGTAGTTAAGGAGTTTCCCGATGGCTGAAAACAAAATTTATAGTGTTGTTCTGTTTCGGGATGCGAGTGTGCGAGCAATTTCAAAACTATCGGTGGCCATCGCCACTACTATTCTGAGCACAGTTGTAACTGCAACCCAAGCTTACGCAGTTCCCGTAACCTACGATTTCACCATCACTGTTACTAAAGGCGGGTTAGCGGGCAATTCATTCGACGGTTCTTTCAGCTACGATGATGCCAAATTGAAGGGAACGGGAGTCGAAGAATTGGGAATTACTGAGGGATTAACTACCTGCCTAAATTACCTGGGACGCACTTATCGCGAAACCGATGATACCAGTTATCCTAACTTTCCCACACTCAGATTTGAGGATGGTAAGATTACACAACTAAACTTCTGGATTCAGCCGAATCAGCGAGTTAATTGGTGGAATTTACCTGGATGGGAAGTCAAGCTGTCTGAGCCTAAAATGAGCGATTCAACTGTTCCCAATTGTCAAAAACGGTGAGGCGTACTCAATGTGCGATCGACCGTAAAAATATAGGAGGAATTAGATGCAACTGCCTACGTTTACGGTAATTTCAGGCAGCCATGCTACGAAGGTGCAAGCGATTTTTTGCGATCGCTAGGAACGGATGGCTCAACTATTGTTTAAAAAAGACTGCACAATTCCTCTTGCCTCTACGGTTGACGATTTTCAATAACTATTTCCCATCCAATCTGGGGACTTCTTGCAAAAAACTGCCGCTCAACATTAATTCCGTCATCCGGTCTAAGTGGCCGCTGACTTGCAATTTTTTATCTGTTTGAAAGCGCTCGATATCTGCTTTTAAATTGCCGCTATTATATCCTAATTTACTCAAATAGTCAACAGCTTGTTTGTTACTTAACAAGATATCCGCCGAACGAAAAATCGGCACGTATTCTTCGCGCCAAATCTGGGTAAAAGTTGCCCTATCTAAATAGAAAATCCTGCCCCGCGCCGGGTCTCCAATGGCAGCTACACTGTCATTCATGCCCAGCAAAGCGACCGCGTGGGGTAGCTTCCGAGGGCCGTCAAATAGCCAAACTGCTAGAACTCCGGGGCGATTAATTTGCTGAATTTGCTCCCAAGTAGGCCTTAGTTCGATCGCATTTACGCCCAAAGCTCTTGCTGCTATAATTAACTGCGGCATGGAAGTTCCCAAACGACTCGTCCGGGCAAAACGCGCTACACTCGATTCCGTCGCCTCGATTCCCCAACGCCTTAACACTGTTGCTAGGGCCGCGGGGGCGCAACTGCTGTTAGATGTTTGCCGAAATACACCGTTTGGCTGCAAATTATCTATTAAATCATCGTAAATTGGCGCCATAAAATAGTTTTCAGCGCCTGTAAATCCTCCCAATCCCAACAAGCAAATTAAAATTACTGCGATTACTTGGGGTCGCGCTGTCAACCAACTTATACTAAAGCCAATACCGCAGACTCCCATCAACATCACTCGTAGCAAAGTCCAAGTAACTTGCATCCCGTGAAAGCGCCACTCGATCGGCAAAACAGGCATTTGAGGCATATTTAGAGCCAGTAGCAGCAAGGCAATATAAAAAACCAAAAAAGCTAGGGCGATCGAATTTCTGCCCTTAAACAAATCATTAGCCGTCACTCCCGATCGAACTAACACTCGCCCGAACCGCATTCCCCAGACAAACAGCACCGCACCCAGCACCAGCGTCACTACTATTTCCATGAACTCAAAATTTTGTTGCTTAACTAAGTTGTAACATTTATGCGATCGACTTGAACCTCAATCAATAGTGGGAGAGAAGAAGAGTGGGGGAGAGAATTTGACGATGTGTGGGTTTCGTTCTTCAATTTCCCGCTACAATCGAATAAACAAGATTTATCCAACCAAAATCGCAGCAGGTAGAACAACCGTTAATCCTAAAGACTTGGCCTGCATCGCTTGCTCGACATTAAGTTTTGCCAGGTTTTTATTTATGAGTGTGAATCAATGGTGACAATCAGATAATTCAGCTACCTAACCCCAAAGGAGAGATTGCTATGTTTGTCAACTTAAAGCTGAGAAACCAGATGTTACTCGGATATGCAGTTCCCATTGCTTTATTTGTAGGATTAGTAGCGCCAGTTTTCTCTAGCGCTAGTAAGATAGCCGAGTCATATAAACAAACAAAAAGCTCGCTTATTGCCATAGAAGGGACAGATTATATGAGTTTTTACATGGCCCAGATGGTGGCAGATACTAGGGGCTATCTTCTGATCAAGGATGGAGATTATTTAAATGCTTACCAGAAAACTTTACAAACATTTGAAGAAACAGCAGCATCTCTAGGCAAGACGATTGAAAATCCCAGCCAAAAAGAGCGATTGCAAAAATTAATGGGCTTACAAAAACAATATAATGATTTTTCTGGACAAATGATTAATTTAGTCAAGCAAGGAAAGCAAAAAGAAGCGCTAGAAGTTTTTGCCACAAAAAAAGGGACATTAATCATCAATGAATTTAACGAATTAAATCGCTCTTTTAATGAAAAAGAGCATGAAATTTTAGACGCTGCAACTTCCAACGCAGAAGAAAATATCAGATTTTTAGTCGCTGCCGTTTTGGTTGGTGCCGTCTTAGGCATCACGATCGCCTTACTTGCTGCCTTTTTAATCTCTTCAGGTATTGCTAAAACAATTAGTGACGCAGTGAATGCGATCGCCAGTTCTTCCACAGAGATTGCTGCCACAGTTGAACAGCAGGAACGCACAGCCAAACAGCAATCTAGCTCTGTAAATCAAACTACAATCACAATGGATGAATTGGGCGCTGCTTCCCAACAATCAGCCCAGCAAGCCCAAGCTGGTGCGGAATCTGCACGGCAAGCTTTAAAGAGCACTGAAAGGGGAACCCTAGCAGTGGAGCAAACCCTGAAATCGATGACAATATTGAAAGAAAATGTCGGGGCGATAGCGGCACAAATTCTGCAATTGAGCGAACAAACCCATCAGATTGGCAATATCTCTACTGATGTCACAGATTTAGCCAATCAAACAAATATGCTGGCACTGAATGCCTCAGTAGAAGCAGTCCGGGCGGGCGAAAACGCCAAAGGTTTTACTGTCATAGCCACAGAAATCCGCAAACTAGCAGACCAAAGTAAGAAATCAGCCGCGAAAATTAACCGCCTAGTCGATGATATCAAGAATGCGATAAATTCTACCGTAAGGGTGACAAAGGAAGGTACTAAAACAGTAGAATCAGGAACAAACATCAGTCAAGAAACGGCAGCAGCTTTCTCGGAAATAGCAAATGCTGTTAACAATGTGGTATTGAACAATCAACAAATTTCTCTAACTGCTCAACAACAAGCAGTGGCCATTCAACAAGTAGTGGAGGCGATGAACAGCCTCAACCTAGCAGCAAAAGAAACTGCTAGTGGTATTACTCAAACCAAAGTAGGCACTCAACAATTGAACGATGCAGCCCAAAATCTCAATTCAATTGTCTAAATGGCGCTCAGTTTTTTGGGATAGCAGACGAGCAATTGATAGCATTGAGTCATGAATTGAGCTCCCTGCCCTCCCAGCTTGTCAAACAGTCGGCATCCAAGTCAAAGTGTTCGCAGGCGCTCGCATCCCGAAAGCCAGGGCGATCGAATTTCGGCCCTTAAACAAATCATTAGCTGTCACTCCAGAGCGAACTAACACTCGCCCGAACCGCATTCCCCAGACAAACAGCACCGAACCCAGCACCAGCGTCACTACTATTTCCATGAACTCAAAATTTTGTTGCTTAACTAGGTTTTAGCATTTATGCGATCGACTTGATCCCAAATCAATAGTGGGAGAGAGGAACAGTGGGAAAGAGGAACAGGGGGGGAGAGAATTTGACGATGTTTGGGTTTCGTTCCTGAATTTCTCGCTACAATCGAATAAACAGGATTTATCCAAAATCGAAGCAGGTAAAACAACCCTTAATCCTAAAGGCTTTGACCTGCATAGCTGGCTCGATATTAAGTTTTTTCAGGTTTTTCTTGATGAGTCTGAGTCAATGGTTGAGAATCAGATAATTTAGCTACCTAACCCAACAGGAGATATTGCCATGTTTGCCAACTTAAAGCTGAGAAACCGGAGGCGGCTCGGATATGCAGTTCCCCTGGCTTTGAAGTGGCTTAATTTGTTTGTTTTTTAAAGATAGGAAAAAATTAAGATGATTAACTTCAAAGCCACCAAATTAAGAGAGCGTATTCTGTGGGGATATTCCCTACCGATTTTGCTTTCAGTTGGAGCAGCTAGTTTGGTTTTCTTTAATGCTAAAGAAGTCGAAGAAAAAGCCAAGGTTCTAAATAATTCTCATGCGGTTGTTCTAGCATTAAAAGCTCAACAGCTAGGATTTGCAGGTATGCAAAAAGCTGCTCGTGGGTATTTTTTGGCCAAAGATAGTGCTTTCTTAACTGAATACAATGAAGAGGAAAACAGCTTTGACAAATCCTATCAGGATTTACTTAATCGGGCACAAAACCCGCAACAGCGCCAGCGGCTAGATGAAATGAAGGTCTTAAAAAATCAGATAGACCAAGGCTATAGACAAGCCTTTTCTTTGGTTGATAAAGGTAAGCAAGACGAGGGACTTAACTTATGGAAGAGCCAAATTGTACCAAAGCTTCGTCAGGTTGATGCTATAGCTAAGGAGTTTCAAAGCACCGAGGAAGGGATTTTAATTGATCAAGAAAAAGAGCAAATTCAAGCTTTGCAGTTCCTGACTACAGTGGTGATTTTAAGCACTGCTTTAGCTGCACTTACGGCAATTGCGATCGCTTTGTGGATTGCTTCAGGCATTGCAAAGAGCATGAATCAGTCAGTCAATATGATTGTTAGTTCTTCCACAGAGATTGCAGCCACAGTGGAACAGCAGGAACGCACAGCCACACAGCAATCGAGCTCTGTAAATCAAACTACAATCACAATGGATGAATTGGGCGCTGCTTCCCAACAATCAGCCCAGCAAGCCCAAGCTGGTGCGGAATCTGCACGGCAAGCTTTAAAGAGCACTGAAAGGGGAACCCTAGCAGTGGAGCAAACCCTGAAATCGATGACAATATTGAAAGAAAATGTCGGGGCGATAGCGGCACAAATTCTGCAATTGAGCGAACAAACCCATCAGATTGGCAATATCTCTACTGATGTCACAGATTTAGCCAATCAAACAAATATGCTGGCACTGAATGCCTCAGTAGAAGCAGTCCGGGCGGGTGAAAACGCCAAAGGTTTTACTGTCATAGCCACAGAAATCCGCAAACTAGCAGATAAAAGTAAGAAATCAGCCGAGAAAATTAACCGCCTAGTCGATGATATCAAGAATGCGATAAATTCCACCGTAACGGTGACAAAGGAAGGTACTAAAACAGTAGAAGAAGGAACAAACATCAGTCAAGAAACGGCAGCAGCTTTCTCAGAAGTAGCAAATGCTGTTAACAATGTGGTATTGAACAATCAACAAATTTCTCTCACTGCTCAACAACAAGCAGTTGCTATTAAACAAGTAGTGGATACGATGAACAGCCTCAACCTATCGGCAAAAGAAACCGCTAGTGGTATTACTCAAACCAAAGTAGGCACTCAACAATTGAACGATGCAGCCCAAAATCTCAATTCAATTGTGTAAGTTAGTGGGTAGAGGCTGGTTTTCTGTGGCTGTCAAGTAATAATATTTATTATATTGCCCATTAAACCCGCCCCTAGAGTCGCTAATGAAAAACCCTACTAACATCGACGGATATCTGCGTAAAGAAATAGACTAATAACGCAAGTTGCTAGTTATTCCCCCTCATCCCCCAGCCCGCAAATCCGCACCGGGGGAGAAGGGGAGCAAGAGCAGGATTAAAGCTTCTCGCCCATCTATAAAATTTTTTCCTTTTCCCCCCCTCCTCTTGTAGGAGCGGCTGGGGGAGGTGCGAGAGGGGTTGGGGAGAGGGTGAATCAATGTATAGGACATAACTAGCAACTTAGGTTAATAGGACTTACGCAAGGAATCATTTTTCACACTATCTGTTTTGCCAAAGTAAATAACTAATCAAGGAGTAAAAAGGGAAATGTCCCCAAATATTATTCGGCTTAGGAAAGTAGTTCCGTTGGGCTTCGGCTCAATTTTTTTGTTAATGATTAGCATCGGATTGGCCACTAAATTGAGTATGGATAATTTAGCCGCAGCTATTGAGTTGCAAACGCACACTTATGTAGTTAAGACAAATTTGCAAGCCCTAGAAAAAGATTTATTGGATGCTGAAACAGGACAGCGGGGGTTTATCTTCGCTGGAAATGAGGAATTTTTAGAACCTTACCAAAAGGGGAGACTCGCCTTTTATAAAACAGTAAATAATACAAAAGAGCTAATAAAAGATAACCCTGAGCAAGTTAAAAGGTTGGAGCAAGTTGAAAATTTTGCTCAGCAAAAACTAGATGAATTAGCGGCAACTATATCTCTGAAAAGAGCTGGAAAAGAGCCCGAACTAAGAGCATTGGTAATTTCAGGTAAAGGCAAGATATTTATGGATGAAATCAGGGATAAGCTGGCAGAAATGCTTAAGGTAGAAGATGCTTTACTGGTTCAACGAACAAAATTAGCAAAACAGTCGGAGCAATTAGCGACGATTGTTTCTATAGGAGGTACGGTTGTTGCTGTAGTATTGGGTTCATTTATTGTATTATTTATTTTTGATAAAATTATCCGACCAATCAATGAGGTAGCAAATACGATCGCCAGTTCTTCCACGGAGATTGCGGCCACAGTTGAACAGCAGGAACGCACAGCCGCACAGCAATCGAGCTCTGTAAATCAAACTACAATCACAATGGATGAGTTGGGTGCTGCTTCCCAACAATCAGCCCAGCAAGCCCAAGCTGGTGCGGAATCTGCACGCCAAGCTTTAAAGATCACTGAAAAGGGAACCCTAGCAGTGGAGCAAACCCTGGAATCGATGATAATATTGAAAGAAAATGTCGGGGCAATCGCGGCACAAATTCTGAAATTGAGCGAACAAACCCATCAGATTGGCAATATCTCTACTGATGTCACAGATTTAGCCAATCAAACAAATATGCTGGCACTGAATGCCTCAGTAGAAGCAGTCCGGGCGGGCGAAAACGCCAAAGGTTTTACTGTCATAGCCACAGAAATCCGCAAACTAGCAGACCAAAGTAAGAAATCAGCCGAGAAAATTAACCGCCTAGTCGATGATATCAAGAATGCGATAAATTCCACCGTAGCGGTGACAAAGGAAGGTACTAAAACAGTAGAAGAAGGAACCAAAATCAGTCAAGAAACGGCAGCAGCTTTCTCGGAAGTAGCAAATGCTGTTAACAATGTGGTATTGAACAATCAACAAATTTCTCTAACTGCTCAACAACAAGCAGTGGCAATTCAACAAGTAGTGGATACTATGAACAGCCTCAACCTATCTGCAAAAGAAACAGCTAGTGGTATTACTCAAACCAAAGTAGGCACTCAACAATTGAACGATGCAGCCCAAAATCTCAATTCAATTGTCTAAAGGGTACTCAGTATTTTGGGATAGCAGACTAGCAATTGATAGCATTGAGTCAATCGATTTTAGATTTGAGATTTGAGATTTGAGATTCAAGCATTGACTTGCGCGAGATAAATACGTTCGGCAAGTTTCATCGGATACAGGTTTTTTATTTCTGGACGGATGAATCCGGGGGCTTGTATCCTGGATGCTTTCGGTCACAACGATCGCACGCGAGTGCATCGCGACAGCCAGGGCGAGGGAATTTCTGCCCTTAAATAAACTGCGATCGATAACTCCTGACTCGTGCTCAATAATGAATCCGTGTATCCGTGACTTCCGTGTCCTCCCTTTCTTCAACACATCCTAAAATTTGCAAAATGTCAAGGGATTCGATCGACTTTTCCCCACCTTAGCCACCAAGTCCCAAACAAGATTTAGCGCCGGAAAAAATCCCCCAAATTTTTTGCCACAAACGGCCACATCCGTTGTAATATAGATGTAAGTCACAGCCCGTTAAAGTAATCAACCAACAAATAAGCCGCTCAATATATTCACGCTCCAACGAGCGATGAGTTGTATTGAGCGTGCCTATTAAAGAGCGATCGAAGCTCGTCAGACACCCCCAATATTCAGGAAGAATCATGCCATCAAGATCCGCCAACGATGTAGACGTAGCAGAGCAATATTGGCACTACCTAGAAATATCCAAGGTTGCAACTATCTTAGAAACCAACCTGGAAAGCGGTTTAGAACCGACAGAAGCCAACCATCGCCAACAGAAATTCGGGCCCAACGAACTCACGGTTAAAGCAGGGAAACCAGCCTGGTTAAAATTTATCCTGCAATTTAACCAACCCCTCCTGATCATCTTGCTGAGTGCAGGTTTAATCAAAGCAGTGATCGGAGAATGGCTAAACGCTAGCGTAATTTGGGGCGTAACAACCACCAACGCTACTATTAGTTTCATCCAAGAAGCTGGAGCAGAGAAAAAAATTGAAGCCCTAGCCCAAGCTGTCACCACCGAAGCCACAGTCATTCGGGGTGGTAAAAAATTAAGAATTCCCTCCAAAGAACTCGTTGTCGGTGACTTAGTAGTCCTGACTTCCGGCGACAAAGTACCGGCAGACTTGCGCTTAGTGAAAGTGCGCGACTTGCAAATCGACGAATCGGGACTCACCGGGGAATCTGTTTCGGTAGAAAAAGAATTAGGACAGTCTGGAGACATAGTTCTGCCAAAAGAAACGCCACTAGCAGAACGGGATAACATGGCCTATGCCGGCAGTTTTGTCACTTTTGGCCAAGCTAGCGGCATCGTAATTGCGATCGCCAATAAAACCGAAACCGGCAAAATCTCCCAACTATTAGATCGGCACATCGACCTCACCACCCCCTTAACCCGCAAATTCAACCAATTCAGTCAAAACTGGCTGTTATTCGTGTTGGGAATGGCAACCTTGACCTTCGCCGTCAGATTGGGGCGGCCAGTTCCTGCGGGAGTTTCAGCGTTTAAAGAAGCAGTCGAACCCGCAGTCGCCCTGATTGTCGGCGCCATTCCCGAAGGCTTACCCGCCGTCATCACCGTTACCCTAGCCGTAGGCGTTTCCCGGATGGCAAATCGCCACGCGATCGTCCGCAAATTGCCCGCAGTGGAAACCCTCGGCGGCGCTACAGTCATCTGTTCCGACAAAACCGGAACTTTGACGGAAAACCAAATGACGGTGCAAGAAATCTATTCTGGCGGCGAATCCTACTCGGTTACGGGTACGGGATACAGCCCCGAAGGTGAAATTCAACTCAACCAACTGCCAATTACTGTCAGCCAAGCTCCAACTTTGCAAGAATGTTTACAAGCTGGACTCCTTTGCAACGACTCTCACCTGGAATTTAAAGACGATAATTGGATAGTCGTCGGAGATCCGACAGAAGGAGCGTTAATTGCTGCGGGCAAAAAAGCTGATTTGAGCCAGCAAATTTTGTCCAAGTCAATGCAGCGGCTGGATTCAATTCCCTTTGAATCTCAGTTTCAATACATGGCGACGCTGCACCGAACTCCCACTGGCAAAATTTTGTACGTCAAAGGTTCCGTAGAATCAATTCTCGGCCGCTGCGGTTCCAGTCTCGATACTCAAGGAAATCCGGTAGAAGTCGATCGCGAACAAATTCACCTTTCTGTCGATGAAATGGCAAAGCAAGGCTTGCGCGTCTTGGCTTTAGCGAAAAAGCCAGTACCCGAAAGCCAAAATTCCGTCGATCACTCGGATTTGGAGTCAGGCCTGGTTTTCTTGGGGCTGCAAGGCATGATTGACCCGCCGCGGGCAGAAGCGATCGCAGCCGTCCAAGCTTGTCAAACCGCCGGCATCCAAGTCAAAATGATTACCGGCGACCACATCGCTACAGCCAAGGCGATCGCCCGCCGCATGGGATTCCGCAAAACTAAACACCACAGAGAACTTGTAGCCTACACCGGTGCTCAACTCGCCGCAATGAGCAAGCAGGAACTCGGCGAAGCTGTAGAAGCAGGCTCAGTTTTTGCCCGCGTCGCCCCAGAACAAAAACTCCGCCTCGTAGAAGCTTTGCAACTTCAAGGCGAAATCGTGGCGATGACGGGAGACGGCGTTAACGACGCGCCGGCGCTGAAACAAGCGGATATCGGTATTGCGATGGGCAGCGGTACTGAGGTTTCTAAGGAAGCCGCCGACATGATTCTTACCGATGATAACTTTGCGTCGATCGAATCTGCTGTCGAAGAAGGGCGATCTGTTTACAAAAATCTGCTCAAAGCAATTAGCTTCATTCTCCCAGTCAACGGCGGGGAGTCAATGACAATTTTGCTCAGCACGCTCCTAGGTCGAGAATTGCCGATTTTGTCGCTACAAATTCTCTGGCTGAATATGCTCAACTCGATCACCATGACTGTGCCCCTGGCTTTCGAGCCCAAGTCAGCGGGAGTCATGAAACAGCAGCCCCGACCAGTAAACGAACCTTTCCTCACCGGAAATCGGATCAAGCGGATCATCGCTATTTCTCTTTACAACTGGACTCTGATTTTCGGGATGTTTGAATGGGTACGCCAAGCTCCTTGGGGAACCTTGGAACTGGCCCGGACAATGGCGATTCAAGCTTTGGTAATGGGAAGAATTTTTTACCTGTTGAGTCTCAGCCAGTTGTTGCCTTCTTTAATTGCTAAATTTAGCGGTTCTAAGGAAGAAGTTAGCGGCGCTCCTGCCCTCGGTGTGGGAATTGTCCTGGCGATAATTTTGCAGATTATCTTTGCGAATTCTCCGTTTGTCAATCGCATATTTGAGACGGCTCCGATGAACCTGGATCAGTGGTTGATTTGCTTCGGTGTCGCTCTGCCCATGATCGGTGTTGCTCTCTCCGTCAACCGCTTTGACCCGCCCAACTAATCGAACTTGTAGGTACTGCGATCCCTTAGTAATTTCGGGTGTTTAGAAACCGGGTTTCTTGAAGAAACCCGGTTTCTCTGTTTTACGGAAATCGAACCTGAAAGCCCACGCCATATCATATCCGGTAAATCATTTATGATTAAGCGCCAATTTTAGTCCACCAATGAAAACCAGTTAATCGTGTGAAAACAGCTAATTGGTAAATTAGTAATTATTTCTGTATAATTCACTACAATTACTAACCCCAAAACGTAAAGATATATTAACCAAGTAAATGTGTGGTGGGGGCGATATTTGCCACTTATTGACCATGGATTTGAATGCCCCCCGATCGCCATTCGCTACAACCCTTACCCATCCTGTCTTGGTTTGAACCAGTTTGGATGAGCAAACCAGATCGCCCTTCCCCACGATTCGTTATCGATAGCCCTCTCAAAAGATTTACTTATCAATCAAATTTAATAATTGTTTTAGAATTTCTGCAATAGTACGGTAGAGTTAATTATCAAGCCAAGAAAATGTGCTGCTCGCTTTTTGGGAGATCGCACCGCTCGGCCGATCGTCGAGATATTGAGTTAATCAAAAGTGTAAAATCAGCAGGGATAGTTTAAAGACTTATGCTAGCGATAAATCTTTTGCTCCCTCCTGCCAACCAGCGCTCAAAACAGTTCGCTAAATTCCATTAACGAACAGAAAAAAAGCGCATTGATAAACTTCAGTGATGTCGTTACAGAAGATTATGAATTGCAGCGAGGCTAGACTATGACAAAATTTTCAGAGCAATTTTCTCGGCGTAAATTTATCGTTACAGCAGGTGCATCTGCCGTCAGTTCAATACTGCTCAAAGGCTGTTTGGGAAATCCTCCAGAACCCGGTGCCACTGCCGGTGCTGACGGCGCGAGACCCGCAGCTACCTCAGTAATGGCTGTTGCCAACGAGAAAAGAGTCGAAGGAATTGAAAGCACTAAAATCACATTGGGATACATCCCGATCGTCGAAGCAGCACCTTTAATCATTGCCCAAGAAAAAGGCTTTTTTGCCAAATACGGCATGACTGAGGTAACAGTTGCTAAGCAAGCCAACTGGGGGTCTGCCAGAGATAACCTAGAAATTGGATCTGCAGGCGGCGGCATTGACGGTGGCCAGTGGCAAATGCCCATGCCTTATCAAATTAGTAAAGGGTTGATTACCAAAAACAGCGTCCAAATCCCCATGTATGTTCTAGCCCAGTTGAACACTCAGGGAAATGGAATTGCGATCGCGAGCAAACACCAAGGCAAAGGCATCGGGCTCAAACTAGACCAAGCTGCCCAAGACTACATGAAAGGCCTCAAAAAAGCAGGCACGCCCTTCAAAGCAGCCTATACCTTCCCCAAAGCCAACCAAGACTTTTGGATTCGCTACTGGCTAGCAGCTAACGGCATCGATCCCGACACAGAAGCCGAGTTGCTAACAGTACCGTCAGCGCAAACCGTAGCCAACATGAAAACCGGCAGCATGGACGGTTTCAGTACCGGCGACCCCTGGCCCCTGCGGATCGTCACAGAGAACATCGGCTTCATGTCCGCCCTGACTGGCCAAATCTGGAAAGATCACCCCGAAGAGTATCTAGCAATTCGTGGCGACTGGGTAGACAAACACCCCAAGGCCACAGAAGCCCTGCTAGCAGGACTGATCGAAGCGCAGCAGTGGTGCGACAAACCAGAAAATCGCCCAGAATTAGTAGCCATTACTTCTGGCAGAAACTACTTTGACGTAGCTCCGGCAGTTTTGACACCTCCCTACCAGGGCAAGTACCTCATGGGTGACGGCCAACCAGCGATCGACGATTTCAAGATGAGTCCGCTGTACTGGAAAGACGACCTCGGCAACGTTTCTTATCCCTACAAGAGTCACGATTTGTGGTTCTTAACCGAAAGCGTGCGCTGGGGTTTCTTGCCAACTAACACCTTGGCAGATTCTAAGACAATCATCGATAAAGTCAACCGAGAAGATTTGTGGAAAGCCGCAGCAAAATTAGCCGGAGTTGCTGATGCTGACATTCCAAAAAGTACGTCTCGGGGCGTTGAGAAGTTCTTTGACGGCACAGAATTCAACCCGGAAAAGCCAGAAGCTTATCTCAAGAGTTTGGCAATTAAAAAAGTGTGATGGGGTCTTAGCTTCCCATAATTTAGTCTCAAAATTTAGTCTCGAAAATACACAGCACCAGACATAGGAGATTAGCAGCATGGCTGTAAGTACAAGTCGGAGAGGCGGCAATGCACAAGGAGCTTTTGGCGAGTTTTGGAAGAAGAATTCCCCAAAGATCTTGCCGCCAATTTTAGGAGTTTTGGGCTTTCTGTTGGTTTGGCAATTCTTGTCAAGTACGGGACTGATCAAACTGCCGGGGCCGATCAGCATTTGGACTGACGAACGGACGCGGATTTTGTTGCTGTATCCTTTCATGAACTCCAAAACCTACGGAATTGGATTATTTTGGCAGACTTTGGCGAGTTTGGAACGGGTGGCAAAAGGCTACACTCTCGCGGCAGTTGTGGGAATTGGTACGGGTGTTTTGGTAGGTACAAATCCTTTTCTAAACCGCGCTTTAGATCCGCTTTTTCAGTTTTTGCGGATGGTGGCCCCTTTGGCTTGGGTTCCCATTGCCCTGGCTGCACTGCAACAAAACGAACCTGCTGCTTTGTTCGTGATTTTTATCACTTCAGTTTGGCCGATTTTAATCAACACGGCTGAAGGTGTTCGCCAAATTCCCGACGATTACAACAACGTGGCGAAAGTGCTGCAACTTTCTCGTCAGGAATATTACATGAATATTTTGTTTCCGTCGGCGCTTCCTTATATCTTCACAGGATTGAGAATTGCGATCGGTTTGGCTTGGCTGGCGATTATTGCTGCGGAAATCGTGATGTCTGGGATTACGGGTATCGGCTTCTTTATTTGGAATGCTTACCAGCAAAACTACATCAGCGAAATTCTGTTAGCGGTGTTCTACATTGGGGCTGTTGGTTTATTGCTCGATCGCATGATGGCTTGGTTGCAGCAAAAGATTGCTCCTTCTCAAGGAAAGTAGCTAATTAGATATGTTGACTGTTCACAGTTGACTGTTCACAGTTGACTGTTGACGGTTCACGGTTACAGCAATTACGAACTCCCTGGCTGAGAAACCTTTTTTTTTAACTGTTGTTAATGGATTAAAAAAAGTTTTTTGGTTGATTTAAGAAACAGGTTGCTGTCTCCAGTCATATATTAACTATTAGCTGTTATATATCAACAGCGAACAGTCAACAGTCAACAGTCAACAGTCAACAGTCAAATAACAAACTTACAAAAAAGGCAAGAAAATCATGTCTGTTTTGATTGCAGTAGAACAAGTCGGAAAAGTATTTAATTTAACAGACGGCGGCACATACATAGCCCTCAAAGGCATCGACTTAGAAATTAAAAAAGGAGAATTTATCTCCTTAATCGGACACTCCGGCTGCGGTAAATCTACGCTACTAAATATGGTGGCAGGTTTGGATCTACCCACAGAAGGATTGGTGACGATCGACGGACAAAGAATCACCCAGCCAGGCCCCGATCGCATGGTAGTATTCCAAAACTATTCGCTGCTACCTTGGCGGACGGTCAGAGAAAATATTACCCTAGCCGTAGACTCGGTAATGAGCGGCTTACCCAAAGCCGAACGCCTCGAAATCATTCAAAAACACATCGATATGGTGGGCTTGACGCCCCACGCCGAGAAGCAACCCGCACTGCTATCAGGCGGACAAAAACAGCGGGTGGCGATCGCCCGTGCTCTGGCCCTGCGCCCCAAACTGTTACTCTTAGACGAACCCTTCGGCGCTTTGGATGCTTTGACTCGTGGCAACTTGCAAGAAAAGTTGATGGAAATTTGCCAAGAGTACGAAATTAGCGCCCTGATGGTAACGCACGATGTGGATGAGGCGGTGTTGCTGAGCGATCGCATCGTCATGCTCACCAACGGCCCAGAATCGAAGATTGGCGGCATTCTCGAAGTAGACATCCCCCGCCCCCGCAAACGGATGGAAGTAGTCTCACACCCCAGCTACTACGCTCTACGTAGCGAAATGATTTACTTCCTCAACCAGCAGAAGCGCGTCAAAAAACTGCGGGCGCGGAAAGTACCCGCGATCGCCCGCCACGGCCTGGAAAAAGTCAACCTCGAACTCGGCTTTATTCCGCTGGCAGCCTGTGCTCCCCTGGCTGTAGCCAAAGAAAAAGGCTTTTTTGCCAAGCACGGCCTCGATGAAGTCCACCTCGTGCGGGAAACAAGCTGGCGCGGCATCGTAGACGGCATCGCCGCAGGTTACTTAGACGCAGCTCAAATGCCCTCTGGGATGGCGATGTGGTTGAGCTTGGGGGGCCACCAAGAGAAGCCGATTCCGACGGTTACAGCCCTCACCATGAGCCGCAATGGCAACGGAATTACCCTCGCGAGGCGCTTTTACGACCAAGGGATCTACACTCTGGCAGACTTTAAAAAAATGCTCCAGAGAACGCCCGCGCAAACCCACCGTATGGGCATCGTTCACCCTTCTTCGATGCACAACCTGTTGCTGCGTTACTGGCTGGCTTCCGGTGGCATTGACCCGGATCGCGATGTGTTGCTGAAAAATATCCCACCAGCTCAAATGATCGTTGACTTGCAGGGCGGCACTATTGACGGTTTCTGCGTCGGCGAACCTTGGAACTTGCGGGCATCGATGGAAGGAGTCGGCTTTACAGTGGCTACAGATTTGGAACTGTGGCCCGGACACCCCGGCAAAATTCTCGGAGTTCGGGAAGACTGGGCAAATGCTTATCCCAACACTCACATTGCTCTAGTCAAAGCTTTGCTCGAAGCTTGTCACTACTGCGCCGATCCAAATCACGCCGCCGAGGTTTCGGAAATTGTCGCGGGAAGGGAGTACGTCGCTACTGATAAGAGTTACATCCAACTAGGCGACCCGAGATCTGTTGCTTGCAACCTCGATACTCCGATGCGGGAATACGCCCACCACTTGTTTTCTGGAGATGGGGTGAATCGCCCAAGCCGCACCGAACAACTCTGGCACATGGTGCAGATGGCGCGCTGGGGCGATACTGTGTTCCCGCGCAACTGGGTGGAAATTCTGGAGCGGGTGGTGCGAGTCGGTGCGTTCAGCACGGCGGCGCGAGAGCTGGGGATGGCTGATATTACTTACACTCGCGGTTCTCTCAGCTTGTTTGACGGCTCGGTGTTTAATGCTGACGATCCGATCGGCTATCTCAACAATCTGGCGATTAAACGCGATTTCACGATGGCGGAAGTTGTACTCGATTCCGGCCGCCGAGCTGCTTAGAGCGGTTTTTAGTTAGATAAAAACAGGGTAATTGCTAATTGTTAGTTGTTAGTTGTTGGTTGTTAGTTGTTAATTGTTAACTGCTAATTGCTAGTTAGTAATTCCCTCTTCCTTCTTCCCTCTCGCCTCTTCCTTCTTTCCTCGCAAATCACCCAATCACAATTTCCTAAACCCATGCTCAACACCACTAAAAACCAGACGAACACCAAAACTCAAATCCAGCCGGGAAAAGGCCGCCGCCAACCTTTTTTGGTGATGGACAATGTTTATAAAGTATACCCAAACGGTTACAGGGCTTTAGAAAACGTCAATCTGAATGTAGCTGAGGGAGAGTTTATTACTCTGATTGGACACTCGGGCTGTGGCAAATCAACACTGTTAAATATGGTGTCGGGTTTTAGCCATCCGAGCCAGGGCACTGTGTCGATTAACGGAGAGCGGATTACGAAGCCGGGTCCCGATCGCATGGTGGTGTTTCAGGGTTATGCTTTGCTACCTTGGCGCACGGTGTTTGAAAATGTTTATCTGGCGGTTAATGCTGTATTTCCTGAGAAGTCGAAGGTGGAAAAAAATGCGATCGTCAAAGAGCATTTGGCGATGGTGGGATTGACAGAAGCTGCTGAGAAAAGACCGCCACAAATTTCGGGGGGGATGAAGCAGCGGGTTTCTATTGCCCGCGCTTTGGCAATTCGCCCAAAAGTGCTGATTTTAGACGAACCTTTTGGTGCTCTGGACGCAATTACTAAGGAGGAATTGCAAGAAGAGTTGCTGAAAATCTGGAACGATCACCGCTGTACGGTGTTGATGATTACTCACGATATTGATGAAGCGCTGTTTTTGGCCGATCGACTGGTGATGATGACTAATGGCCCATCGGCGACAATTGGCGAAGTTTTGGAGATTCCTTTTCCGCGTCCGCGCGATCGGGTTCAAATGATGGAAGATCCGGAATACTACAATTTGCGGAACTACGCCCTAGATTTCCTGTTCCGTCGTTTTGCACACGATCACGATGCCTAATCGGTTGGCAAATCAAAGTTAAAGAGGAGAATTAGGAGACTTCTCGAAAAATTTGAATTCTTTTGCGGAGTAGGGGTTAGGCATCCTGCCGCCCCAAGACGAGCTTTTTTGCAGAAGTCTATTGAAAAGTTTAAGCCCCAGTGTTCCCCGATGTCCGGGGCACATCGCTGCGGGCGCAATTTTCCCGATCCGGTTGGGTAAACTGAAGCTTAATGGTGGGCGATAAGTTTTTTCGGACGTTCGGATCTTTTTCCGATATTTTACGTCTACCAGCGAAGAGACCCGATTGCCTAGCTGTCGGTAAGCTGGCATGAACTGAGCCCACCTTCGATCGAGGGTGGGCTTCTTCTTCATGTTATTAAGAGTTTTTGGGCGATCGGTGGTTGGTGCATTCCACCCTTGGAACTGGCACACTGCAGGAACGCTTATGGGTGTTTCATGGATTAAGGCTGTTGTCAATATAGCGGTTTTCAGTGGAGTAAAGTACAGACTATCGGGTAGGGAAACGGCTGATCCTAAGTCGGGCGCGGGGTTCTGTGACTTTTAACAATTGATATAAGACTAATGATTGTAGCAAGACTTTTTTAAATTTGTATTACTCAGCTTTGTACGGAAAACTCCTCTGGGTCAATATCCCAATTTACCCAGCGAATTGCTTCTTGAGCCGATCGCATATCAGGTGGCACTCGCAAAGCGTGAATGAATCCCGTGCTCGGACAGGTCATTTTTAATAAATAAATATCTTCTTTTTTCGGAGCATCTCGATCCCCCTCGAAATCATCAGAATCGAAGCCGTCAATATCAGTATTAATTCTGAGCAGCGTGTATTCTTGCCAGCAATCTAACTCTGTTGCTTCCAGTTATTCGCAAATTCTAGCATAACCAATTCCCTGAATTAATACTCGTCTTAATTCAGCATTGTCTTCTTCTAAAAACCATTGCGATCGCCAGTTGGCGGGGTGAATTTTCCCGTATTTTTCAGCTAATGTTACGCCGTGATAGGAATAGAGTTTGTAACCATCGGGGAATTCCAGTGCGCTTTCGGCATCTGCATGAAGGCGGTACTTGCTGTCAAGGCGAAACTGGCAAGGGCGCGAACACACATAACAGACATTCTCAAACGCAAAAATCCAGCCGCATTCTGCTAAAAGCTGCTTGACTGCTTCAAAAAATTTCTGTGCCTCTGGTTTGAGAACAATGCCCAAGCCAGAAACATAGAAATCTAGAAGAGTTAGAGCCTGAACTAAGTCTTGCGTAGTAACTTTAGAGCTTGAGTATTTCCAATAGTCATAAAATTCTTTATACAATTGTTGTTCTAGCTGTCCCCATCTATTGGTAAAAATATTGAACCTCGAAACTTCACTCAACAATTCATTTATTAAGGAAAAGGGGCACACCGCATCTTTTAACTGTTTGTCAAGTCGCTCGTTAAACTCAGTTTTATTTGACGTTTGCAGCATTTGTATTTGTGCTAGCGCTTCGTTAGGGCTACTGCAAAAAGTTATTTCTGGAGCTTCTAAACCGAGGAGATCGTAGGCAGCTTTAACGGCGGCTGTGGCTTTGGGAGCATCGATGGGTTTGGTAGAGTTGGCGAGAGATTCCCACGAATGACGACACTCTTCAATGAGAGCCTTCTGTTCTGGTGTAAAGTTTACCCATAGCACAGTCAAATTAGTCAGAGATTGCAGGGGCGTGATATCTGATATTTGATTGTGCCTCAGATCCAGAGAAGTCAAATTAGTCAGAGATTGCAGTGCTGTGATGTCTGATATTTGAGTGTCGAACAGAGTCAGATGAGTCAAATTAGTCAGAGATTGCAGTGCTGTGATGTCTGATATTTGATTGTCGAACAGAGTCAGATGAGTCAAATTAGTTAGAGATTGCAGTGCTGTGATGTCTGATATTTGATTGTTGTAGTACAAATTCAGCTCTGTCAAATTAGTCAGAAATTGCAAGGGTGTAATCTCTGATATTTGATTGTTGAATAACAAAGTCAGCTCTGTCAAATTAGTCAGAGATTGCAGTGGTGTGATGTCTGATATTCGTTCGCAGCCCACAGTCAGCTCTGTCAAATTAGTCAGAGATTGCAGTGGCGTCAGGTCTGATATTCGATCGCAGCCCACAGTCAGCTCTGTCAAATTAGTCAGAGATTGCAGAGGTGTGATGTCTGATATTTGATTGTCGTGCAGAGTCAGATGAGTCAAATTAGTCAGAGATTGCAGAGGTGTGATGTCTGTTCGATCGCAGTACAGATTCAGAGAAGTCAAATTAGTCAGAGATTGCAGGGGTGTGATGTCTGATATTTGATTGTGGCTCAGATCCAGCTCATTGCTACTTGACAGTATCTGGTTCGCTTCATAAATGTCAGAAGTGCCAGCTTTTTTTAACAGCACATCAACTGTATATCTTGCTGCTTCACAAAGGCTGTCTTTGTGCAAGCACCAGTCGGCAAAGCTGCTGAAAGTTATCGATGGTTTTGGTTGTTGTTCAGACATAAAATTGTTGTAAATTAGGAGAATATCAGACTAGGACTTACGCACAGGTGACCAGAAACCGGGTTGTTTACGAAAATTATTCGATGGAACTAGGAGATTGGGTAAAAAACCCGGTTTCTTGGATCTTGGTGCCTCCATAACTGTAGTTGTTAAACAGGGTTGGGGGAGTTTTAAGTTTGCACGGAAAACTCCTCTGGGTCAATATCCCAATTTACCCAGCGAATTGCTTCTTGAGCCGATCGCACATCAGGCGGCACGCGCAAAGCGTGAATAAATCCCGTGCTCGGACAGGTCATTTTTAACAAATAAACTGGCTTTGCATTACCCCTAATATCAAAATCATCGTCAAACTCGATGCTTAAAAGAGTGTATTCCTGCCAACTATCTAATTCTTTAACCGCTAATTCTTGACAAATGCGATCGTAAGTAATTCCCTGAATTAACGCGCGCCGAACTTCTGCATTCTGTTCCTTCAACACCCACTTAGACTGCCACTGGTGCGGATGTAGCCTACCGTACCATTCGGGCAAAATCACGCCGTGATAGGCGTAAATCGAAACACCGTCGGCAAATTGTACCGCTGGTGTTCCTTCAGCGTGCAAGCGGTAGTTGCTATCTGCGGAAAGTGCGATCGGCTTGGAGCAGACAATGCAAACTTTGTCATAGGGATAAATCCAGCCGCAATCCCGGACAATCGATTGAAAAACAATCCAATTTCTGGCGTAGGAATGAGGTAAATTTAGAACGGAAATGCAGAAATCCAACAAACTCCCATAAGCAGCCCACAATTCTGGTTGAATGCAATTACTGAGGTGTTTTCCTAATGTTGGCCGGATTTCTCCACTCCGCTCATCGATCACCTGTTGCGGTGGCAATTGGCTTGATATTTCGCCAGCTAAATAATTTCCCTCCGGCTCCCACAATTGCGTTTTTAGTTGAGTATAAAGTCGTTGTTCCAGTTGAGTTGGCAGTTGGTTTTGCAGTTCGGTTTCTAGTTGGCTTCCCAAATAACCCCGCAGTTGTTTTTCTAGCGGGCTACGAAGTTTTGTCTCGAATTGGCTCCGCAGTTGGCTCCTGGGATTGTCAAATCGACTGACGATTAGATCAGCAGCTTCGTAGGGGCGATCGACAAAAATGATTTCCGGTGCTTTGAGGCCGATCGCACTGTAAGCCGATTTAACTGTTTCCGCAGCTTGCGATCGATTTATCGGGCCAGTGGAAAGCGATCTCGCTCTCCACTTTTCCCGATAAACTGGAATCAAAGCTGCTTGTTCTGGCGTCAGTTTTTTAACCTTAGTCTGTGACATACCTCCAACCTTGCGGCTCATATTCCCGCTGAATTCGCACCATCCAATTACCTTCGGGAATTGCGATCGCATGGTGTTCTTCGTGACTCAATAAAGCTGTCGGTGAAAGCACCCGCAAGTACAGAGTGCCGTCTTTTTCGTAAAGTTCAGCTTGTCCCTCAATAATCTGGTGAGAATGTCCGGTGACTTCACCTTCGGCGAGAGTGAGGTGAGGTTTTTTTTCTCCTTCGATTTTCGGTACGGGGGTGAGAATCACGTCGCCTTGTCGGATGGGTTGCATAGGTTTTTTCTAAATTTTGTTTACTGGTGTCGATCGATCGAGCTTTTCTACCGTAACTCAATACTACATTGGTAATACACGGGAGTCAAGATCCACAAACCACATTCCATAACTCTTTGCTGCACTGACAGGCGTTATCTTGGATCGTGAAAGTCGCCTGGGTGAGGGCGGGTTTATAGATATTGTCGATGTGAATGAAAGATTGTTGGTGAAACCGGCCACTACAAATATTGTGGTTAATTTATGGAATCAGTTATTACTTGACATATTTGGCATTGCAACCTATTAACCTCGTCTGTGTTGACGAGAGAAGCAAAAAGCTGTTCGTGTTGGCTGGATATGACGAGGAAATTGAGATTGAAATTGCTCCAAATGGGGAGGTAGTTTAATGATCTAAGTAGATTATACTGCAATCTCAGATGGAGAAGTGAAGCGTTATTTTCTTAAAAATCGCGGGAATAGAGCTGCACTACAAGCCTACTTAGACAGGCGTAAAAAGCGGTATAATTCAATCATAAAAAAAGTGGAGATTCGGATTTAGATACTAAGATTGAGGCAGCCATTTGCCAGCAGATGCAAGAATATAAAGGTTAGTCTTCAGTCCGCGCACTTGGACGAAAGTTTGTGTAGGATAGGTGTCAACTGCCGACTCTTATCAACTAGGTTTCTAACTTGCCCTAAATTTCAAGTTGGCACCTAAAAATCCTCATAATCGACCTCCTAATTCACCCAGCGAATCGCTCCCCTTGCAGATTGCATCTCAGGCGGAACCAGCAAAGGATGAATGAATCCGGTACTCGGGCAAGTCATTTTTAACAAGTAGATTGCCTCTTTTTCAGGAACATCATCATCAGGATCGAAATTAGCAGGATCGAAGCCATCAATATCAGCATCAATTCTTAGCAGGGTGTATTCTTGCCAGCAATCTAATTCTGTGGCTTGCAATTCTTGGCAAATTCTGGCTTAACCAATTCCCTGAATTAACACTCGCCTTAATTCGGCATTTTCTTCTTCTAAAATCCAGGTAGATTCCCACTGATTGGGGTGAATTTGTCCGTATTTTTCGGGCAAGGTGACGCCGTGGTAGGAGTAGAGTTTGTAGCCGTCGCTAAATTCGATCGCGCTTTCTCCTTCTGCGTGTGGCCGATGTTCGCTGTCGAGGGAGAGTTTTAAAGGGCGATCGCACACATAGCAAACCTTGTCAAACGCAAAAATCCAGCCACATTCAACTAAAAGCTGCTTCAAGCATTCAAAAGCTTTTTGTGCATCTGGGTTGAGAACAATTCTAAGTACAGAGACACAGAAGTCAGCCACACAGATTTTATCCCACAGGTATGCCCGATTAACGATCGACGTTGAGTTGTCTCTACAATAGTCCCAAAAATCACGTTGCAATTCTTGTGTGAGCTGCCGCTCCCATTCTATTAATTGTGGCAAATACGAACTACTATATCTTATTAAATTAAACGGCCTATATGCCGATTCTAGCTGTTCGTAAATAAGCTGGAAGAAATCTCTTTTTAGCGGTCGCTCACCTCTTGTTACTACGAACAGATACACGCAGCAATATATGATATATTCAAATGGCAAGCAGGCGGGCTTTAGGTGTTTGTAAAAAGACTGAAAAAATTTATTTTTATTAGTGGGATCATTCAATTGTTTTAACTGTGTTAGGGCGGAGTGGGGACTAGAACAAAAAATAATTTTCGGGCAAGTCTTGCCGAGAGCTGTGTAGGCAAATTCGATCGCGGCTGCGGCACGGGTGCGATCGACTCGCTCTGTGGAATTGGCGATAGCTTTCCACAGATATTGGAGGGGTGTTAGGTCTGATAAAAGATTGTTAGGCAGAGACAGCTTTTTCAAATTGGTCAGACATTGCAGGGGTGTTAGGTCTGATATTTGATTGTTTTCCAGCAGATTCAGATCGGTCAAATTGGTCAGAGATTGCAGGGGTGTTAGGTCTGATATTTGATTGTTTTCCAGATTCAGATGGGTCAAATTAGTCAGAATTTTCAGGGGTCTTAAGTCTGATATTTGATTGTTTTCCAGATTCAGATGGGTCAAATAGGTCAGAGATTTCAGGGGTCTTAAGTCTGATATTTGATTGTGGGACAGATTCAGATTAGTCAAAATGGTCAGAGATTTCAGGGGTGTTAGGTCTGATATTTGATTGTGGAACAGATTCAGATTAGTCAAAATGGTCAAAGATTGCAGGAGTCTTAAATCTGATATTTGATAGTGGGACAGATTCAGATAAGTCAAATTCGTCAGAGATTGCAGGGGTGTTAGGTCTGATATTGGATTATTTTCCAGAGACAGCCGCTTCAAATTGGTCAGAGATTGCAGGAGTCTTAAGTCTGATATTTGATTGTGGGACAGATTCAGATCTGTCAAATTGGTCAGAGATTGCAGGGGTGTTAGGTCTAATATTTGATTGTTTTCCAGATTGAGATCTGTCAAATTGGTCAGAGATTGTAGGGGTGTTAGGTCTGATATTTGATTGTTTTCCAGATTGAGATCTGTCAAATTTGACAGTATCTCTTCAGTTTTATAATAGTCATACTTTCGTGCTGTTTTTAACAGCACCATAACTGTATGCTTCGCTTCTTTTGAAAGGCTGCCCAAGTGCAAGCGCCGGGCAAAGGGGATGTAAGTTGCCGTAGGGTCTGGTTGTTGAGAGGACATAGGGCAATAACCTCCTAGAAAAGTTGCTAAAATCTGATGTCGGTATCTACCTTAAATAACATATCTCTGGCGTTTTGGGGATTATGCCAGCGATCGCACGCACTTATTAACCACCCGATCGCGATCGCCAGTATTGCAATTTGTAACTCGGACTGCGGGCGATGTCGCACTCACAAAACACTTTTCATCTAATCTCCCGAAATGCCTCGCCTCCATTCTTTAACCGCTTCCACCCTTGAAGCAATCAGCAGACAGCGAGACAATAAATTAATATCTAAATTAGGCAATATTTCGCTTTGGTCAATTTTTTCATATCCGTGCGATCACAAATGATACAGGCTAAATACTCCCTCCTCCCAAAACCAAACTTCGGGGAATCCCAAGGCTTGGTAACGATGCAACTTGCTTTCGTTGCCGCTAGTAGATACAACTTCGATCGAGAGGTCTGCCATGCCTCCCGATGCTGTGCCAATTAAGTAAGATTGGTCTGCTTGTGCGGAGGCTTTTCCTTCTTTTTCCTGGGTAGAACTTCCTGTGGGTAGAACTTCCTGTGGGAGTAAAAGCGATTTCTTTTTCTACAAAATACGTACCCAGCAACAGGGCGATGACACCGCTGAAGACTTCATGTTCTTGCGAAACTGCCAAGATTCCTACCTCACCTTTGAAATAAAAAACTCGGATGCCGGGGGAGTCAGAAAACCCCTGCTCGATTAGCTTGAATTGTTGCCAATCAATCCCGGAGTGAATTAGGCGCTGGTCTTTTGGTTTGTCTAAGGTTGCTGTCATGGCACGACCTCCTTTAACTATATTTATAGCAATTTAAATTCACCCAAGTTTGCCAGCACATTGGTATGGTGCGTCTGACACAAAAAATTTGTTTAAATCGAAACGATAGATTTCTGACGCACCATACAAGTGGATTTAACTATTATATTATCCTTGAAATGTGGCAACCGAAACCCGATCGCGCCCTGCTTCTTTCGCCCGATAAAGCGACTCATCGGCCATCGCAATTAGCTCCCCCGGCTGCGACCTCACCCCCGGAATGCAGCAAGCTACACCCAAACTCAGCGTCACATATTCGCTGACAGCAGACTTAGCGTGAGCTATGTGCAAACCCCGCACCTGTTGTGCGATCATTTCAGCTACGGAAGTGGCACCTTCAATATCCGTATTCGGCAAAACTACTACAAATTCTTCTCCACCGTAACGCGCTACTAAATCTGCCGCTCGCTTTACCGAATGCTGGATCACCCCCGCCACTTGCCGCAAACATTCATCCCCCGCTTGGTGACCATAAGTGTCGTTGTAAAGTTTGAAATAATCAATGTCGCACATAATTAAAGACAGCGGTGCTTCTTCCCTAGCCAAACGCCGCCATTCCGTATTGAGGTATTCATTAAAAGAGTGGCGGTTTCTTACCTCAGTCAAACTGTCGTAATTTGCCAAATACTGCAAGGCTCGATTCACTGTTTCTAACTGCTGTTTCTGCTGCTGCAACTGACGGTTGAGCTCCGCCAACTGCTGTTCGGCTGAGTGCGATCGCAACAAATTTCTCACCCTCGCCAGCAATTCCCTCTCGTCAAAAGGTTTTGAAATATAATCGTCAGCACCCGCATCCAAACTTTCGATCCGAGCGTCCATCCCCGATCGCGCTGTCAAAAAGATTACCGGAGTAGATTTCAATTCTGGCGTGTTCCGAATCTCCTTGAGCAAATCCAGTCCGTTTTGTCTTGGCATGATTTGGTCGCTCACAATCAAATTTGGCTGCAAACTTTTGGCTTTTTCTAAACCTTCAACGCCGTCCATCGCCACAGCGACTCGATAGTACGGAGTTAATAAAGTTTGGAGGTAAGCCAGCAGAAAATTGTTGTCTTCTACTACCAGCAACAACGGTAATTCTCTACTGTCACTTGTTAATTGTTCCAGATAATTTTTGTCGTCAAAACTGTTAGGTTCCGGCAGCGTTTCCTGGGGTGTGGTCGCCCGGACATTTCCCGATCCCCACTCTCCGGAGCCGAATCCAGTCAGTCCAGCCAATTGGGCGATCGCCCTCACCAACTGATTCGCTTCCACCGGCTTCGACAAATGCCTCTGAAACCCCGCCTCCAGCGCCGATGCCGAATCTTCTTCCTCAATGCCTCCCGTCAGCGCCACGGCCGGCAGCAGTTCCCTGTGCTCGGACATTTCCATTGCTCTGATGCGGCGGATTAAATCGCAGCCGTCGGCTCCCGATACCGTCATATCGCTGACCAACACGTCGGGGCGCGACTGTTGCAACTCCGCCATCGCTTCGCCGGCGCTACCCACCGCTGTTACCTTGGCTCCAAATGCTTCGAGGCCAGTTTTGAGAAATTGCCGGATCTCGGCGCTACTTTCCACCACCAGGACTTGCTTTCCCGCTAGGGGTTTGGAAACCGATCCGGGTCTGCTTTCCCTTTGGGCAATCGCAGCAGTGTGCTCGTCGGGTGCATTTTTGTTGGCAATCGGTAGCAGCACCCCAAAGGTCGCCCCCTGACCGATACCGGGACTCGAAGCCCAAACACTTCCCCCGTGCAGTTCCACCAACTGCTGCACAATTGAGAGCCCCAGCCCCAGCCGATTTTGTTCCTTGGTCTGGAAGTTGTCTGCGGGGCGGAAGTAGTCAAAGATGTGCGGCAGAAATTGGGGATCTATGCCACAACCGCTGTCGCTGACCTGAATCAAGACGCCGGACGGAGTAGGCTCGATTCGCACTTGAATTGGGTATGGTGTCGCTTCTGGGGTGAATTTTATGGCGTTTGCAAGGAGGTTCCAGACTACTTGCTGCAAGCGTTCTGCATCTGCCAAAACATAGCTGATGGCGGGGTCGAAATGTTTTTCTACGCGGAGGTTTTTGGCATCGGCGGCGGGACGGAGGGTGTCAATCGCAGATTCTATGATAGACGGGAGGTGAACTTGGCCGATGTTCAGGCACATTTTCCCTCGCAGCAACCGCGAGAGGTCGAGGAGATTGTCTATTTGTCGGTTTTGTAATTTGGCGTTGCGCTCGATGATTTCCAAAGCGTGGCTGGTGGTGGCTTCGTTTAAATTGCGCGATCGAGCTAGCTGTGCCCATCCCAAAATCGCACTCAAGGGCGATCGCAGTTCGTGGGAGGCGATCGCCAGAAATTCGTCTTTTGCCCGGTTGGCTTCGGCTTGGGCTGCTTCAACGGCTTTGCGATCAGTGATGTCGAATCCGATCGCCAAATACTGACAGGGTTTTCCCTTACAGTCCAACAGTGGAACTACTGCTGCGTACACCCAATAATCACTTCCATTCTTGGCTTTATTCTGAATGTCTCCTTGCCAAATTTCACCTTTGGCAACTGTTGATAGCAGATTTTTGATGATTTCCGAAGATTTATATTCCGAATGGAGGATGCCGAAGTGGCAGCCGATTAGTTCGGCTTGCGAATAGTTGGTGATTGAGCAAACTCGTTCGCTGACATAGTTGATAATTCCTCGCGCGTCCGTCCTCACCGCAAGTGTCGCTCGGTCGATCGCTCTTTTAAAATCTAAACATTCTTGTAGCGACCAATCTAGTTCTTTTGTCGTAGAAATTTGACCGAGCCGATCGGACGCGTTTTGTTGCTGGCGATCGGGCTTATCCTTACTCCGTTGTTGGATTTCCATTGCTTCTATTTTCCCCTGACGGCTGACACCTAATCTACTCGCATCCTGATTCATTATCACAATTTTCTTTCCCGCACCGGCGGGTGTAATATTTTGTATCTCTTCATCTTCCTGAAAAATTGGCAGGCACCACATCCACTCGGGAGTCACCTTAATTTTTGTTTATAGTTGGCTAAAGTTTGTCAATCTGAGGACTGATTTTTTCATGTCTAGCCGATCGTCGGCTGGTGGCTCATTCCTTTTTATCTGGTATCTTTTATATTTTACTAAGGGGAATCACTGAGAATTTTATGGTGTGGATCACACACCGACAGTTGCATTCTTGTTTGAAACGGGTATCATAACCGTCAACTTTTTGCTCACAATTACTCCTAGTATCTGGCACAAAGTCTCGTCTTCGGCAGGCTTTCGCGTCTGTGGCATTCTGCCTCATCTGCACTGAATGAGATATATGTGCATGACTAGACAGTTCCCAAATCAGGGGCGGGTTTGGGCGCACAAAGTCCCTATCTGGCGATCGTCCGTAACTTCTTTTAAATTATTTTCTTCAACATCTTGACAGGTCTGTATATTTTTTGTATTATAAAATGTAATATGCCTTCAGAGAAGAGAACCGGCTAACTGCCTTGACGCACTCAACTATTAACAATTTGAGGAAAATCGTCTGTGAATTTAGACGCTGTACGCGAGCAATTTGAACAAAGAGCCTTTGATTATGACGGCTTAATTCCCCGCATCATTCCGCGCTATGGCGAGCAACACGATGTAATATTGCAGTTAATCCCTTCTGAAACTAATGGTAACATAAAAGTTCTGGATTTAGGTGCGGGAACTGGCATACTGTCGGCTATGATTCTGCAAGCATTTCCTCAAGCAAAAGTCCTAGCCTTTGATATGGCCCAAAATATGCTGAAAACTTGCCAAACAAACTTGTCTGCTTTCCGAGAACGGCTGACCTTGCAGCAAGGAAACTTTGCCGAAGATGATTTCGGCAGCGGTTACGATTTGGTAGTTTCAGGCTTGGCAATCCACCACCTCGACAGCGCAGGTAAACAACAGCTATTTCACAAACTTTTTCACTCCATGAATCTAGGGGGAATCTTGCTAATTCGAGATATTGTGACAGGTGCTACTCCCCGGCTGACTGAGCAATACGAACAGTTGTGGCGGCAGTACATGAAAGCTAACGGAGAAGACGATGCAGCATGGTTTCAAAAATATCGAGAAGAAGATATTCCCTCCTCTGTTGAAGAGCAGACAAAGTGGCTTGCAGAAGCTGGTTTTGCCGACGTAGGATGTCACTGGCGCTATCTAAATTTTGCTGTTTTTGGCGGAGTTATCCCAAGGTAGAAGGCATTCGACAGAATGCAGAGTTTTTTGATAATTATCAAAAGCTCGTGAAAAGTCGCACACTGAAAAGTTTTTCATTCCCGGACGCAGCACCTAATTTTTTAGGTTCTTAAGGGCAACTTTACCACTATAATTCGCGCGTAAAACCATTCATTTTTTGCGATATGAATAAGTTTCAACAAACCTGTAGAGGCGGGTTCAGTCAAGCGCTCTCTGGCAGTACCAAGAGATTCAATAAACCCGCCCCCAGCCCACAATATAACCCGCTAGTGACATTTGGCAAAATGTGATTTAAAAGCTCAATAAATAAAGTAAAATCATGAGCGATTCTCGCTTAGTCAAAATTAGCAAATACCTGAGCAGACATCTGCGCCACGCGCCAGGGCGCATCGGCGTTGAACTCGATCCAGGTGGCTGGCTTCCTGTTAGCGAACTCCTCGATGCCTGCCAAAAAAATAAATTTCCTGTTCAGCTTGCAGAACTCAAAAAAGTAGTCGCGGAAAACGACAAGCAGCGCTTTTCATTTGATTCCACAGGCACTCTAATTCGTGCTAATCAAGGACACAGCGTAGAGGTTGACTTGCAGTTAGAACCCAGTGTTCCCCCGGATATTTTATATCACGGAACAGGTAGCACAGCCGTCGAGTCTATTTTCAGTCAAGGAATTAGGAAAATGTCGCGGCATCATGTTCATTTGTCCGTGAATATCCAGACGGCGCGCCAAGTAGGTGCAAGACATGGCATCCCGGCAGTCTTTACTGTAGATGCCGCAGCAATGCAACGCGACGGTCATACATTTTACTGCTCGGCAAACAAAGTTTGGCTAGTAGATTTTGTGCTGCCCGCTTATCTCAAAATAAGTTGATAATTTTCACTTTTTTTGTAGAATCTGTACCACAAAAAATGTAAAATAAGAGAAGTAGGAGTTTGGCAAAATGAGTGCGGAAGATATGGGCGATCGCGAAAACAATTTTAATCAAAACAATTCTCCAAATAGAGGTCTGCTAGGCTCTGGTTGGCGACCTTTTTACCGTCAATTGGATTGGGAACACCTGGTACATTTAGCGTCTAGCGATCCCTTAGAACTAGCTCAAAAAACTTTAGGGGTAGCTAGCGACCTTGCCGACGCAATGGGACGACACCAATATACTTGGTGGGCAAATATGTTAAATGTATTTTCGGAAAATACTCGCTACGAAATAGATGATTTTTGGGATTACATTACTCCGCAGCCAGTTTACCCGGATTACCGCTACAAAGACGTTTTAGTTACCGAAACGCCTGTGGTGCAATTGGTCAGCCGCGCTAGCATTCCCATCGACTACGTTCTCAACAAACTCCAAGAGATTACTGTTTTCAAAGTTCTGGATTTGCTAGGGAAACCGGATGCAATTACCCAGTCTTTTATGGAGCGACATTTTTCTTATCCCCCAGAGCGGTTTGTTAGCTGGGAACGCTTGGAAGTTTTGGGTACTGTTTATGCTTCTTGGGCTCGATTCGGCTGCTGGCTACAAATTGACAGCTACGACAGGGGAAGACGCTGCTACACTCTAATTTGCCAAGATATTGCGCCTCTCGTTAGCAAGGCAACTTACAATTTAGCGGTGATTCTGGGCGGGTACAAAAGCCGCGTCGGACAGGTTCACAGCCAGTTCCCAATTCGCACGTTTTCTGCAGAGGTTCAAAGTTTTACCGATACAGTTCAGCAGGCAATTTTGGATCAAAATCAGTTGGCTGTTTTGGTTAGTGGCGAACCGGGCACGGGCAAAACTGCTTGGACGCAAGCGGTAGCAAAGGAAATTTTAGTGCCGCTGGGTTATGTGATTTTTATCTTAGACCACGATGCTGTGGAAAATTTTGTGCCGCCGAGTTATTTAGAGCGGATTTGTATTATTATCAACGAGGCTGATAATTTGGCTCAAGATCGATCGACTGCCGAGGCCCAACGCACTAACAAAACTGAACATATTTTGAGTTTGCTGGATGGAACTTTGTATCAAAGCGTCATCGACGAACACGGCATTCAATTTCAGCAAAAACTCGTAGTTTTGATGACTTGCAACACGACTGAAAGATTAGATCCTGCAATGTTACGGAAAGGGAGAGTGGATTTTACCAGTGAATTTACGCACAAATTTGTTTGAGCGCTCTCTTGCATTCTCAAGCTATCTGGCGATCGCACTGGCTACACGATCTCATACCATGTTCGATGTGGGATTTGCATTTAAAGAATTGGGAATGACTGAGGAAGCTCATGGTTTGGCTCACGGGCCTACAGTTGCATTCTTTTGGGAACTTGTCTAAAATACCCAACAATCACTAGGAAATCTTCTGACTCTCAAAGTGTGGGGGAAAATTTCTTGAGTACCTATAGACCCATTGGTGTCACCAATCGTCTAAAACCCTTTGTCTCTCTCGTTTTTTGCCTAGTGTCGCTGCCATGTTGCGCCCCGGAATAGTCGGGGCAGGCAAGAGATATCTCCAGTCCCCTCCGACTATTCCGGGGGCGCCGACGTGATCTATGCCTAATGGTCAAACACCAGCAGGGCACTAGCTTTAGCCTTAAGTTGATAGCAATGCCTATAGACATATCCCCATCAAAAATGATATCAATGATGGGTGATACCCTCTAAGGGTATTGTCCGAGAGAGCAAATCAGGGGAAAACAGCATTTTTGGTCTCAAACAGAGTTTTTCAAACTTGACAGCTATGGAGGAAATCCCAAACCGTGCAAACTAAGCCAGTTCAGCAAAAAAGTCAGGGACTGGGAAGGTACGTTGACGGGAATGTCCCTATCGCCCAACAACCCGCAGAGGCAGCAGTGTCGGAGAGTAAAGAGCGATTTCGGCGGTTTGTGGAGCGCTCCGCCGAAGCCGTGGCAATGGTAGATTGTGAAATGCGCTATCTGTCGGTTTCCCGTCGCTGGGAAACAGATTGCGGGTGGGGCGACGGCGAGGCGATCGGCCGCTCTCATTGGGAACTGTTCCCGAATCTCCCGGAATATTGGGAGCAAAATGCCCAGGCTTGTTTGACGGGAGTTTTGGAATATAGCGAGTTTGTGGCAGGGCGATCGATCGCATCTGTATCAGGAAAAACCGCAAGCGGCTCTGTCAGCGAGTCGGTAAGATGGGTATTTCAGCCTTGGAAAAATAACGAAGGTGCGATCGGCGGTTTGATTTTGTTTGCATCTAAGATAGCTGAGGCTTCCGCTCAAACCAATTGCTATAATAAATTTCAGTCCGAGGTCAAAAGAAAGCAGTTAGAAACAATACCACAACTAACTCAAATTGCCCTCGAAAATGCTGCTGATACAATCTTTTTTAGTACCTCAGACGGTCAAATTTGCTACGCGAACAAAGCTGCTTGCCATCTTTTCGGCTACTCGGAATCGGAACTGCTAAACATGAGGGTTAGCGACATCGATTCGCAGTTGCCAGCATCGGATTGGCGAGAACACTGGGCTCAACTCAAGCAGCAAACCAACCTCACTTTTGAAACCAGTTACAAAACCAAAGACGGCGCCAGTTTTTCCGTCGAAGTTAAAGTCAATTATTTAGAATACGGCGGCTGCGAATACCGCTGCGCGATCGCCCGCGACATTTCCGCTCGCCAAGTAGCAGAATCAGCGCTCGTAGAGGCGAAAGAGCAACTTCAAGCCGTTTTGGACGCGGTGCCGGGATTAGTTTCTTGGGTAAGTTCAGATTTGCGCTATTTGGGAGTAAACCGACATTTAGCTAGCGCTTACAAAATGCCGTCCGAACTATTTATCGGTCAAAAAGTGGGTTTTTTAGATACAAGTCCCAAATTTAACGATTTAGTATACGATTTCTTTGGCAGCCATAAAAAAAAGACATCTCAAGAAGTAACAGCTAGCATCAGAGGAGAAAATAAAACTTATCTAATAGTAGCTCAAAAATACCATAACAATACGGCGGCGGTATTTGTGGGATTGGATATTACAGACAGCAAACAGTCTCTTTTCGCTTTGCAAGAATCCGAAGAACGCCTGCGACAACAAGCGGCTAAATTAGAGCAGACGCTGTTAATTTTGCAGCAAACTCAAACTCAACTGATTCAAACAGAAAAGATGTCTTCTCTGGGGCAGTTGGTAGCAGGAATAGCGCACGAAATAAACAATCCAGTTAGTTTTATTTCTGGCAATGTCAGCCACGCCACTGGCTACATTCAAGAACTGCTGCGAGCGATCGACCTTTACCAAAAATATTATCCCCATCCCGTGCCGGAAATTAAAGATTTGATGGAAGAATTAGACTTAGACTTCATCAAAAAAGACTTGCCAAAACTGCTAAATTCAATGAAAATCGGTTCCGAAAGGATTCGCGATGTCGTGCGATCGCTCCGCTTGTTCTCGCGTACCGACGAAGCCCAAATGAAGCCTGCTGATATCCACGAAGGTTTGGACAGCACTTTGCTGATATTGCAAAATCGCCTGCAAGCTAAAGGGGGACGGCCGGGGATTTCTCTAGTTAAAGAGTACGGGGATTTGCCGCGAGTTCACTGCTATGCGGGACACTTAAACCAAGTGTTCATGCACTTGTTGACTAATGCGATCGACGCTTTGGAAGAAGGGGGGAGAAATGCCGAAAAGTATGGTAAAATTCAAAATCAGTCTTACTTGTCTTCAGGCAGGTCGAGAGCTGAAGTATTCAATCCCGAAATTCGGATTCGGACTTCCGTGGTAGGGGAAAACGAAGTTGCGATCGCCATTAGTGACAACGGCCCTGGCATGACTGAAGAAGTCCTCGACTGCATCTTTGACCCTTTGTTTACTACTAAATGTCCAGACACCAGCACTGGTTTGGGTCTAGCCATATCCCAACATTTAGTAGTAGAAAAGCACGGCGGTAAGTTGCACTGTGTTTCGCGTCCGGGAGAGGGAACTGAGTTGATAATTAAAATTGCGATCGGCAACGATTAATTAGCTCTTTACAAATAGGAAATAATATGGTAATTGAGTGGCTCAAATTTAAAGTACCTCAAGAAAAGTGGGAGCAGTTTATTCAGCGAGATCAGGAAGTTTGGACTGAGGGACTAAAAAATTGGGACGGTTTTTTAGGCAAAGAAATTTGGGTAGATCCGGTGGAAAATGAGGTGGTGATGTTGATTCGCTGGGAAACTAGGGAGAAGTGGAAGTCGGTTCCGCAAAGCACAATAGATGAGTTGGATGCCCAAATGGGCGATTTGCAAATTGCGATCGCCGAAAGTCGCGAATATCAAGTTCGCAAGTTTTTGCATTAGTTAGTCAGCAGTCATCAGTCATCAGCCATTAGTCATCAGCCATTAGTCAGCATTTAGGAGCTTAAGGATTGTGGGATTCTCTACCGGCAGTTCCAGAGTCAATGTGCTTGTTTTTTCACCGACTTTTGGAGTGCTTATCAGAGAGTGTTTCCAAACAAGAGACACCAATCAGTAGTCAAGGAAAGTGGGCAAACTTCCTATATAGAAAGATTTAACAATAAGATGAGACAAAGAATATCTCGTTTAGTCAAAAAAACTCTTTCCTTTTATAAAAAAATCTCCAATCATATTGGAGCAATCTGGTCTTTTATTCATGAGTATAACGCCTGTTTATTTATAGAGTGAAAGCCTTGTTTTTCATGACTATGCAGGACTACCCACTTCCGAACTATAAAAACAAGTTATCTCATTGTTGGCGACAGAAAACCAACCTGTCAACTGCGCCAAATTGCTACAAAACGGACAACTATTATCATCAGATTTGCTAAACGCATTGCAATCTCTATGGCGGTGCTTGATAGAAAAACAGGAAAGTCTTTACACTTTGCCACCTGTACTGAAGCAGTATATCAAAGGATTGTAACTGATATCTTGGACGATTCTCAATCAGTCTTTTACGGGCGGGCAGGATGCCCACCCACAAAAAAATTAATTATTTGTGGGTGGGCATCTTGCCTGTTTTTGAGAATAGTACAAGATGTGAGTTGTAACCCAAATCCCAAATCCCAAATCCCAAATCCAACTGTGCTATCATAGAATACAAAACTTATTGAGTCGAATTATATGACCACAATAACTACAGTCACAACAGCCTCAAAACTCGCTGATTACTACATCTGGTTCGCGAATGACGTAGGTTCCTATCTCAGCAACCACAAGCTACAAAAACTATTGTACTACGCCCAAGCATGGTATTTAGCTTTTGAAGATAAACCGCTTTTTGATGAAGATTTTGAAGCTTGGGTGCACGGGCCGACTATCCCGGCTTTATTTTATGAATACAAAAAACAATTTGACTGGAAGCCAATTCTCAAAGAAGTCGAAAAACCCGAGTTTCCAGAAGAAGTACAAGAGTTTTTAGACGAGTTATCCGATGATTACTTCTTTCGGGATGCCTATGAGTTAGAATTGATGGTGCGACGCGAAGATCCTTGGATTAATGCTAGAGGTGAGTTGCCAAGAGATGAACCTTCTCATGCTACTATTACGAAGGAATCAATGAGAAAGTTTTACAAAACCCGTGTCATCGAAGAAGCATAAAAAAAGACAAGATACAGAGATTCGCAGTCAACCATCTTCGGCAAGGAGAGAGGTTGTCAATATCCAAATCCCAGAAGGAATTAGTTTTTCCTTCCGGTACTATCAGGATGATAAAGAGAAATTCTCCATTGGTGGTAGAGATGCTAAGTATCTAGCGTCTTTACTGAGAAGGCTGCGCGATTTGTCACAATTGAAAGCTCAAGAAATTATTAATAGCCAGAGTAAAAGCCTGCGCTGTCATGGAATAGTATGGCTAGATACAACTGAGCCTAATGGCTTCGGGATTCCCAATGAAGCTGCGCTAGTAAATGTTCCCTACCAGTTCCAAATATCTGCTAATGAATACGGCAGGGTGCATGGATTTTTTAGTGAAAATGTTTTTTATATTGTCTGGTTAGACCCAGACCACAATCTTTATAGTTGAAATTATAGCCGAAGGAAGAACGAAGAAGGAAGAAGGAGAATGCAATCCAAACAAATGATCTCGTGCTTAAGATTCGAGATTTCTTCAAGAAGTTGGGAATTTCAAACAGTCTGGGACTCACTCCGACTAAAGAAACCGGGTTGTTTACCGATTATGCGGACTGCGACGAACTATTATCTTAAAAAAAACGGTTTCTCCAACCTATGCGTCTAGGACTAATTTTAAGAAAATTTTGCATAGAGAGCTGAAAGAAAATTAACGCTTAAAAAGCCTACTGCGAGTACGAGAATGATAAAGATTGCGATACTGAAAATAGACTTTAGCCGATCGCCCATTCCGGGTTTTTCTGAGTTCATTGGTCAATTTTGGCAGTAAACTTGATCCGGGCAATTGAGAAAGAGTAAATTATACCAATGCGCGAACAAAAAGGCAACTCCAGACAAGCTCCAAATCCCGAGCTCCATCCGTAGGTCGCATTTTTTTAACTTTTAATCTCAAATCTAAAATCTAAAATCGTCTTAGGCATTGTTCGGTTAGCCTGGGCAGCTATTGTCGATCGCCCGAACCCGATGACCCTAACTCCTGTAAAATAGAGGGCGCGTTGGGGCGAACCTTTTAACAGCCGGAATTGGGCGCGATCGTCACAGGCTCCCAAATACATAATAATATGGCAGTCATCCTTAACTTACTCACAAAGGTAAAAATAGAAGAGAGCCAAGAAATAATCTAAAACATATAACTGAAAAAAGGATAGAAATCGATGCTCCACCCAATCTCGCAACCTTACCAACAACGAGTAAATACTATGACCCAAAGAGCCGTGCGGAAGCCAAAACCCTCTGTTGCAAACCACTTGAGACCAAGTTTTCCTCAAAGGCACTGGCTGGAGATGGCAGAGTACGCCTCTCTGGCGGCCTCTGGTTTGGGTTCCCTGGCGGTGGCAGTGTCGGGTCAAGCTTTTTACGGGGTGGCTCCCCTAACTTTGGCTTTGTCGCTGAATGTTGCTAACCGGTATCGGTTCGAGCAGCAAGTGCGGGTGCATCAAAATTCGGAAATGGCCCAAGTCCAAAAGTCTGTTAATAAAGTCGAAAAAACGGCGGTGACGGTAATTGTTAAATTACGCAAGCAGTTGTCTGCGGATATTGCAGCGCTGCGCCAGCAAATGGCTGCCATGCCTAGGGCTGAGGGCTTTGAGGAGTCGATCGATATTCAGCGGCAGTTGCTGAGTTTAGGAGAGTCGGTAGCTTCTTTGCAAGAAATCGTGGCGTCTGCTGTGCTCGATGTCCGCCAGCAGGTGAGCGAACAACTGCAAGATTTATCGGTTGGCCAACGGGCGAATCTCCAAGCTGTGGAACAGGCTATAGAGCAACTGCAAAGCGCCACGCAAGGCTTGGCAGAAACTTCTATCACCAGAGACGACTGGGAAGTAGTAAATACTCGATTTTTGGAAATCCAGAAAGTCATGGCCAATTTGCAAAGCCAACTGCAAGCTCCCGCACAGCAATCGACTGCGGATTTGTCTATTGTCCAAGCTCAAATCCACCGTTTGGAACACGAGCAGCAAGAAGTTGTCAAACCTCACCTCAAGCGCTTAATCTCGGTTGTCAAGGAGTTGCAGCACACACCAGAGAATCGTCAGTAGTCATTAGTCAGCAGTCATTAGTCATCAGTCAGAAGGAAGATTTTTAGACTCAGACATTCTGCAACTCACGCCCGATCGAGTCCAAATTTTTCGACAATTGTGTTACAAAATGAAAAGCTAATCTGTCTAGTTCACCTGTTCTCAACCTGTTACAAGAAAAATCAATGACTGCAACCGTAACTATTGCTGATAACCCGTTACTAATCGGTCAAGGATTGCCTCCATTTGACGCGATCGAACCAGAACACGTAGTCCCCGCTGTTACCCAACTGCTGACCGAACTAGAAGCCTCGCTAGCTGACTTAGAATCGTCTGTAGAACCGAGTTGGAGCGGCTTAGTAGAACCATTGCAGCGACTCGGAGAGCGTTTAAATTGGAGCTGGAGCATTGTCGGACATTTGATGGGTGTGAAAAATAGCCCGGAACTGCGATCGGCTCACGAAACAGTGCAGCCGGAAGTAGTAAAATTTTGGAGCAAGCTCAGTCAAAGCAAACCGCTTTATGAAGCTTTTAAAGCACTGCGGGCTAGTGAAAATTGGGACAGCTTAGAGTCAGCTCAAAAGCGAATTGTCGAAGCCGCTCTCCGAGACGCCCAACTCTCCGGCGTCGGTTTAGAAGGCGAGCAAAAAGAGCGTTTTAATGCCATTCAATTAGAATTGGCCGAAATTACTACCCAATTTTCTAATCACGTCCTCGACGCTACCAAAGCATTCAGCATCACCCTCACAAACAAAGACGAAATTGACGGTTTGCCGCCGAGTTTGTTGAGTTTAGCAGCTCAAGCCGCTCGCAGCGCTGGCGAAGAAAATGCGGATGCCGAAAACGGCCCTTGGCGGATTACTTTAGACTTTCCGAGTTACGGCCCTTTCATGCAGCACAGCACCCGCGGCGACTTGCGCGAAAAGTTGTACAAAGCTTTTATCGGCAGAGCAAGTAGCGGAGAATTGAATAACTGGCCGTTGACCGATCGCATTTTAGCTTTGCGCCAGGAAAAAGCTGCTTTGCTCGGGTTTAGCAGTTATGCCGAATTGAGCTTGGCGAGCAAAATGGCTCCCGACGTGACAGCAGTGGAAGCTTTGTTAGAAGAATTGCGTCAGGCTAGTTATGATGCTGCTGTCAAAGATTTAGAAGAATTGAAAGCTTTTGCTGCCGAAAAAGGCGCGGCGGAAGCTGGGGATTTGAAGCACTGGGATGTGGGTTTTTGGTCGGAACGGCGCAGGGAAGAAAAGTTTGCTTTTAGTGCCGAAGAATTGCGCCCTTACTTTGCTTTGCCACAGGTATTAGAGGGGTTATTTGGATTAGTCAAGCGGCTGTTCGGCGTGACAGTAACTGCGGCGGACGGTCAAACTCCTGTGTGGCACAAAGATGTGCGCTATTTCCAAATAAATGACGAAGAAGGAAATACGATCGCCAATTTCTATTTAGACCCCTACAGCCGCCCCGAGGAAAAGCGCGGCGGTGCTTGGATGGACGAGTGCGTGGTGCGCGCTAAATTTGTGGAAGCGGGAAAAACAACCACGCGGTTGCCGGTGGCTTATTTGGTGTGCAACCAAAGTCCTCCTGTTGACGGCAAACCGAGTTTAATGACTTTCTTGGAAGTCGAAACTTTGTTTCACGAATTCGGTCACGGTTTGCAGCATATGCTGACAACGGTAGACTATCCGGGGGCTTCGGGCATCAATAATGTTGAGTGGGATGCAGTGGAATTGCCCAGTCAATTTATGGAAAATTGGTGTTACGATCGCGCGACTTTGTTCGGGATGGCAAAGCATTACGAAACCGGGGAAACTTTGCCGGAACACTACTACCAAAAACTGTTAGCAGCGCGCCACTACATGAGTGGCACCGTCATGCTCAGGCAAGTACATTTTAGCAGCGTTGACATTGAATTGCACCACCGCTATCGATCGGGCGGCAGCGAAACTGTGGCAGATGTCCGCAACCGCATCGCTAAAACTACCACTGTTTTGCCTCCTCTGGAAGAAGACGCATTTTTGTGCGCTTTCGGACACATTTTTGCGGGTGGCTATGCGGCGGGGTATTACAGTTATAAATGGGCGGAAGTGCTCAGCGCTGATGCTTTTGCGGCGTTTGAGGAAGCGGGTTTGGAAGATGAAAGTGCGATCGCATCTACAGGCAAGCGCTTCCGAGATACAGTGTTAGGATTGGGCGGCAGTTTGCACCCGATGGAAGTGTTTAAAACTTTCCGGGGACGCGAACCGAGCACTAAAGCTTTGTTGAGACACAGCGGTTTAGTTGCAGCTTAATTTAAGTGTGGAATAACTGGGGATTAATGCGGGTGAATTTATCGGCATTAATCCCTATTTTTTGTTGAATAATATTTATACATCTCCTGTATGTGTAGGGTGCGGTGTGGATGAAGTCTTACCGCTATAATTTATATCAAATCAGGTAGCATCGGAATTATTTATCTCTCCGTTCTCTGACTCTGTGTTCTCTGTGTCCTCTGCGGTTTAATCATTCCAATTCAACCGGAATTCATCTCATGGGTAAAACCCCTTTCTGCCTAACTTTTGCTGAATTCAAAATGTTTGTAGTAAAAACTAAAGTGCTCAGATTTTTATACTAATTCCCACAATTATTGCTACATATAATCCTGCGACCATCTGTAGGGAAACGGCAGTGCCGTTTCCGGCGCGAGACTCTGCAAGTTTTCAGATTTGTTATAAAATTGATAATTGTAGCCACACTTTTTTATTGGTATTAATAAAACTCAAATTTTCACTACAAACCCATTTTATTGTAGAACATCATGCAATAAAAATCTGTAGTTTGGCACATCATCCCCCATCTTTTGGTAAAAAATCGGGCAAAAAGTGCGTTTGCGAAGCCCTCGAAGAGGATCGCCAGCGGCTTTTAGTTGAGCTTGGAAAGCTCATAAAACCAGCATTTGCGAATATTTACTGTTATTGATCACTGATTATACTTAAGTTTCCCTCTCCCGGAAATCAAGTTTATATTTCGCAACATTTATCGGCTTTGGTCTCGATACAGGTAATGCTTTTATTAGCAACTAAAAATTGAGGAGTTTACCGAATCTTTAAGATAGAGCGGCAATAGCGAGTCTTTTTTAAAATTTTGATAAAGAACCGGGGACTCGGCGTCAAAAGGGTAAAAATTTTAGGTAGAAACTAAAAAACTTAGTTGGGATTAATTTGAGGATTGTCATAAAAAATCTTTGTATATTATATGATCAAAAGTAAGGATTGATAGTTAGCCGTTCACCCATAGATTAAGATTTTCATGGATATTCAATTAATTAATATCGGTTTTGGTAACATTGTGTCTGCTAATCGAGTGATTGCCATTGTCAGTCCAGAGTCAGCGCCAATTAAGCGGATTATTACTGATGCGCGGGAGCGGGGACAACTGGTTGACGCAACTTACGGCCGTCGCACGAGAGCGGTAATTATTACAGATTCGAGTCACGTCATCCTCTCGGCGATTCAGCCGGAAACGGTTGCTAATCGTTTTGTGGTGAGCAAAGACGGTCAAGGTCGGGATGATTAAGGTTTGTCAGTTGCAATTTGAGCGTTTACAGTCTAAAGTAAGCAGAAACTTAAATTGTTACACGTTTCTATTCTAAAGATGAAATCTGGTAAATTAATTGTTCTGACGGGGCCTAGCGGTGTGGGGAAAGGCACCTTAGTACGATCGCTCCTCAATCGCCATTCCGAATTGTATCTTTCGGTATCCGTGACAACTCGATCGCCCCGTGAGGGAGAAATTGAGGGACAGCATTACTATTTTGTCAGCCGCAGCCGCTTTGAACAAATGGTTGAGGCTGGAGAGTTGGCGGAATGGGCCCAGTTTGCCGGTAATTTTTACGGTACTCCTTATTTTGGTCTCAAGCAAGGAATTGGTGAGAGAAAATGGGTAATCCTCGAAATTGAGTTGGAAGGGGCAAGGCAAATTAGGAATAATTTTCCAGAGGCGCTGCGAATTTTTATTTTACCTCCTTCTTGGGAAGAATTGGAGCGGCGGCTGCGGAGTCGGGGTCAAGATTCCGAAACTGCGATCGCCCGTCGGTTGGTACGGGCTAAAGAGGAAATCGAAGCTGCGGGGGAATTTGATTTCCAAGTTGTTAATGACGATTTGGAAGTTGCTTTGAAAAAGCTAGAATCAATACTTAATTTGGTTGAGCTGTCAGGTAACTAATGACTAATTACCCATTTCTCAGTACGCGCTAAAACTTCGCTACTTTGTTTGATAGCAACACAAACTTTTAAATTCAATTCCAGAATATTTAAAGAAGGCGGAAATTTCCGTATCGGTTCGATTTCGCGAGGAGAACAGCCCAACATTTCCATATAAGCTAGCGTCCAGCCAATAGCTGCAATGTCCTCTACATTGCCTTCTCCGGCGCAAAGGTAACAGCCCAATTCGCCCTCCGGCCCACACTCAGGACAAACCCAATTGCCCAGTTGTGAATGGGGCAGATTTGTGCGGGAGGCGGACGCAATTGTTAATGCTTTAATATGATTTTGAACTACTTGTTGAAAACCTCGGCTTTGGTTGCTGCGGTAGTCGGAATTGCCGTGCGATCGCCCGATTTCTTCTACTGGCTGTTGTGGCGAAGCAAGAGAGGCTGTTTGATTATCCCTGCTTACTCTAGATTCGCCTAGGTTCGCAGTTAGCTGAATACCATAGTCTTTCGACTCCGCAGTCTGAGAGTGGTTGAGTGCGCTGGAGGAATCGGGTTCGGAAGTTGTGAAGGATTGTTCTATGCGATCGGCAAAATCTTGCATTGAGAGGTGATGTTCGATCGCCAAAGACCAAGTTCTTTTATGTCGGAGGTCGCCATATTTTCTGGCTTCTTCCTCAGTAATGCCGATCGCCGCAGCCTCTTGGCGCAGCACATTCATCGAAGTCATTGTATCTGATATCATTAGTTTGTTTGCAGTTAAAATTACGATCGCCCACTCAGCCTACAAATAAATTACCTTAGATATACTACAATAGTCCGGACTATTTTGAGATCCTAGTGGGAAACCCTTGATTTTCCGTTATGAAAGAGATTGTACAATCGCCCTGACACCCTTATTTTACGCTTGGCAATCACACACTGTCCGAAGCATTGATAGTAGCCTAAATCTAAAATCTAAAATCTAAAATCTAAAATTGGATGACTTCAATTCTTCCCGATACAGCTTTATCTGTTGCTGGACTAACATCATACCTGCAAGAGTTGTTGGAGGGCGATCGCAACCTGCAATCAGTTTGGCTGACAGGCGAGGTGTCGAACGTTTCGCACCACCCCAGCGGCTGCTTTTTCACTCTGTGCGACACCGACAAAAGCGCTGCTATTCGCTGCGTGGTGTGGAATTCTCAGCGGCAAAAATTGGTGCAAATGCCGGAAAAAGGCGAACAGTTGCTGGTTTTGGGAAGCATCCGGGTTTACAAAAATCGCGGCGAGTACCAGTTGACTGTTGTGCAATCGCTACCGGCTGGGGCAGGATTGCAGGCTTTGCGGTTGCAGCAATTGCGATCGCGCTTGGATGCTGAGGGTTTCTTCGATCCCGCCAGAAAGCGCCCGATTCCGGCACACCCGCAAATTGTGGCAGTGGTGACATCCGATACCGGCGCTGCTTGGGGAGACATTCAGCGGACTCTAGCCCAAAGATATCCGGGTTTGCGGGTGTTGCTATCGCCGACAGGAGTGCAGGGAGAATTGGCTGCTGCTGCCATTGCTAGGGCGATCGCCCGTGTAGAATTGGACGGTAGGGCGGATGTGATCATTTTAGGGCGGGGCGGCGGTTCTGCGGAAGATTTGGCTTGTTTTAATGATGAGAGAGTTGTCAGGGCGATCGCCAATTGTGCGATTCCAATTATTACAGGCATCGGGCACGAAAGAGATGAATCTCTCGCGGATTTAGTAGCAGATAAACGAGCCCACACTCCCACTGCGGCGGCGGCTCAAGCTGTACCAATTTTAGCAGATCTTTACTTTGAACACAAGCAGCGAATGGTCAATTTAGCAAGTGCTGTGCGGGCAAGATTTCAGACAGAAGAAGAGCATTTGCAACTGTTACAAAATCGATTAAAACGTTTGCCTGCGACCTCCCGAACTTTGCGGCAAGCAACTGGTAAACTGGAGGTATTGCAAGAAAAGTTATCCGCACTGAATCCGGCGGCGGTATTGCAAAGGGGTTATGCGGCGGTAATCCAAAGTGACGGTACGATCGTCCGCACAACTGACGGTTTGGAATTGGGAGAGGAATTGACTGTGAGGTTGAGTCGGGGCGTGCTGAAAGTTAAGATTGTAGAAGTATTGGATGCGGAAGAAAAGTTATGATTGATTCGCAGTTGCGCCAGTCTGACTGGAATTATGAGGAAACGGTCGATCGAATTGAAGCGATTATCGATCGGGTGGAATCGGGAGAGTTGCCTCTAGAGGAGGTTTTCGAGCAGTTTGGGGTGGCTGTGGAGTGTTTGCAGGAGTGCGAAAGCTTTTTGGCGCGGGGGAAGGAACAGATGGATTTGGCGATCGAGCTTTTGGCCGCAGAACCGGATTTTTAAGCGCAGGTGAACGGGGATTAAGGCGGATAAATGTAGGTGAAATAGCAGGTGAAACCGAAAGTCCGACAGGGAATTAATTCCCTGTCTCATAGCGAAAGTCCTCTGAAGAGGACTGTTAAATTCATTAGTCCTCTTTAGAGGACTTGCGCTATGAGGCGGGGATTTCAATCCTCGCCGGAATGTGTGTCAGACGTGTTTGTTAACACCATCAAACACCACAAATCAATGCAAACCCTGACAAATAAACCCCGACCAATAACTCAAATCATCAAAAGGATTTGGCATAGTGTAAATATTTTCTTTCAAACTTTCATATCCTTTCTTCTGTTTCTGAATCTGATTCTCTTGCTTCGTTATTTTCTTCAACTCCGCCCCCAACTTATTAAACTTATCCGTCTCATTGTGGTAGGATTTCTGCCGCAATTTTAATTTGTGTTTTTCCTTTTGAACCACAGCCAATTTTGACTGTAAATCCCCAATAATTCTCTGAAGCAACGGATCGATTTGCGGTTGATAAAGCTCTTTCAACTCCGCACCCGAAATTGTCCGCAACCTCACCTGTGCCCGCCACAAAGCCTCTGGACGACTCAAACCTTCCTTGGGACTGCGATACTGATAGTAAAAAATCGCAAACAACGAAGTAGCAAAATCATCCACCGCCCACAAAGTGCTGACCACACTCCGAGCTCCCGCACACAAAAACCCCGTTCCCAAACTAAGAAGATTATCGGTAATTTCCGTCCCTCCTAAATTAGTTTCGCAGCAGGACATAAACACATCGGATAACTGCGGCAAGCGCCAACCAGGTGTCATCAATTCCCCTAATGTGATACTCCCGTCTCCTAAAAACAATCGCGATTCTAAAGGATTGTCCAAACGCGAAACAGCGTGGTGACTGGAGTGGATTACATTCACATTTTGGGCGAGGTTTCGATAGGCTGCGACTGTTGCTTCTTGACTTCCTTTTAAGCGCTCAGGTTGGGTCACAATTTCGGCAATTTGTTCGCACTCAAAAGGAGTGAAGTACAAATCATCAGTGGCATTTTCCACAATCCCGTATTTGGGCGATTCGATGGTTTCGTCTTTACTGCAATACTCCAAAATTCTGCAACTGGGAACGTAACGAATCAGGAAATAATCGCTAAGAGCCCCCCCCGGCCCGCCCTTGCTAAGGGGGGGAGAAAGAAGAGATTCTTGTTCCTTAGCAAGCCCAGAATCCAGATTTTTAAGCCCCCCCTTAGCAAGGGGGGGTTGGGGGGGTTCTATCGGCAATGCCGCCAGCGGAATCTGATGCAAATACAAATGCGGAATCACAATCAATTCCTCAATCCCATCCAAACAATTACCAATCAACTCATCAACTTTCAACCGCTGCGACACCTGAGACAAAAACTCACCCATCCCCTGTTGCCAAATTTTCCGATCCTGCAAATAAGGAAACAACCAACTCTCGCGAATCCACTTTTGAAATTTTCCCAAACCCTCTCCCTGACAAGTGTGAATCTGCGGCGCTTTATCCTTGTAAATCACAAAAACATGAGTGTCATCAGTCGTGGTATAAAAACAGAGAATCGCCCTCTGCGAATTGTCAATCAATTGTTGTATCGCCGCAAACTCCATCGGCTCGACTTGAACTTGTCCAGCTAAAACTGGATCTAAACTGCGAATATTTTCCCAGATTTGCTGTTTTTCCCTTTCCAATTCTTGAATCTTCTCCGTGTAAGCAGAAGTATCCGCCCGACTGCGCGACTGACTCGCCACACTGGCTAATTCTTTATTGCCTTCAGAAGGTTTGCGGAGTTGTTCAACTTCTGCGTCAATTTCCCGCTGCTTCGCCTCAAATTCCTGCAAATATTTTTGCACTGCGGGCGGAATTTCGCCGCTAGCATACAAGTCATTGCTGTGCATTAAATCGACTAACCGCTGAGCACGGGTTCTGTCACAATATTCTATGGCTTTCTCCAGTTGGTTGTTGTTGACACAAGCTTGAATTGCCTTTTCGTAAACACCTATAGATTCTGCTAAAATCTGCTGGCGGATATCGTCGGAAGTTGCCCAACTTCTGCTTTTTTCCACCGCTTGAATCGCTTTCTCGAATCCTTCAATGGCGATCTTCCAGAAACCAGCAGTGAAAGCGGTATTGCCGAGGTTTCTTCAGGTTGTGAGACAGTTTAAAGGGAAAGCAGCAGGAGTGCGAATTTCTAATGCTAAGCGATAACAGGCGATCGCATCTTCTATATTCTTTGCCCTGACTCCTTCTCTGTCACCATAGGCATTCCCCAAATTGTTTTGAGTCATTGCCCATTGTTCGGGATAATCCTCGCGGGTATAGACATCTAAAGCTAGCAAATAACAAGCGATCGCATCTTCTATATTCTTTGCCCTGACTCCTTCTCTGTCACCATAGGCAGTCCCCAAATTGTTTTTAGTCCTTGCCCATTTTTCGGGATAAGCCTCAGGGGTATAGACTTTTAATGCTTCCCGATAACAAGCGATCGCCTCTTCTATATTCGCCGCCCTGACTCCTTCTATTCTGTCACTATAGGCATTCCCCAAATTGTTTTGAGTCGCGGCCCAATCTTCGGGATAATTATCGGGGGTACGGACTTTTAATGCTTCCCGAAAACAGGCGATCGCATCTTCTATATTCTTTGCCATGGCTCCTTCTCTGTCACCATAGGCAGTACCCAAATTGTTTTGAGTCATTGCCCAATATTCGGGATAATTCTCGTGGGTATAGACATCTAAAGCTAACCGATAACAGGCGATCGCATCTTCAATATTCTTTGCCCTGACTCCTTCTATTCTGTCAGTATAGGCAAGCCCCAAATTGTTTTGAGTCAATGCCCATTGTTCGGGATAATCCTCGTGGGTATAGACATCTAAAGCTAGCCGATAACAGGCGATCGCATCTTCAATATTCTTTGCCCTGACTTCTTCTATTCTGTAACTATAGGCTATCCCCAAATTGTTTTGAACCGTTGCCCATTGTTCGGGATAATCCTCGGGGGTATAGACATCTAAAGCTAGCCGATAACAGGCGATCGCCCCTTGAATATTCTCTGCCCTGACTCCTTCTATTCTGTCCCTATAGGCATTCCCCAAATTATTTTGAGCCCCTGCCCATTGTTTGGGATAATCCTCGCGGGTATAGACTTCTGATGCTGTGCTATAACAAGCAATACCTATTTCTAAATTCCATGCCCGCCGCCCCAGGGGAAACTCCTGAATTAAGTTGCCAAAATTGCCAATAACTGCTGCTAGGTATGCAGCTTCTTCTGAGGTAGCTTCTATGAATTTGGATGTAGCCCAAGCTTGTAATATTAGAGCAAAATTTAAATCCAATTTATCGAAGTTTTGTTGTAAATTAGGATAAACAACTTGAGGATTTTTGTCACTGTATGACGTTGCTTGCAACACCTCTATCAAGAAAAATAAATACTCTTCAGCAGTTGCTGTACTGGTGACATAATTTGCCAAATTTGCCGCTAGATTCTGCAACCAAGCTGCCTTGGAGTTACCCTCTGCCGCCATCTTCTCCGCTTCCGCTTCCATGACTTGCACAAAATTAGCATCAACTAACTCTCGATTCGCGTTGAGAATATCATTTGCACCGTTAGGGCACTCAAGCAGGGCTTGAATCAGTTGGAGATAGGCGGCGAGGCGTTGTTCGTCCATTGGAGTTTACCTTTATTCTGTATATATATCGATCGGCAATTTGGGCGAGAATTATGCAGATTCCTGAAAAATTCTAGATATTTGTCTTTGGAATGTTGTATGGGCGGGTTCACCAACCATCAGCGCCAAAAACAAACTCGAAAACCCGCCCCCACCCCATGCAAAAAACCCAAAAACGCAATATTTTAATGGTTTTTTCGTATTGATGACTTTTAGGGGCGGTTTTTTTTAATTTTTGATTTTTATCAGATATGGTTAGTGAACCCGCCCCTAAAAGTCATGGAAATTTATCCATATTTCTGGGAGATTGCCGATTTATGACAAGGCAAAATCATCACCATCTCCCCAAATCTCAGCTAACTTCTCCAACAAATCTTCAGCAATCAGATTCAGTTCCGCTTTCACATTCTCCTCAATATCTGAAGCTTTCTCAACAGGTGAAGATTTATCACGAGAGAAAGATATATCTCTATTTTCCAAACCTCGACTACTATAACCACTTCCCGCTAAAGCCTTCCCCCCTTCATATCCCCAGTCAGATTTCTCACTACTGTGCAAAACTTTATTCAAAATTGCCACAATTTCAGAAATAGATTTGTTTTGCAATTTCTCCCGCACTTGTGCTTGTACGGGGTCATCTTCTTCCAAATCAGATAGCAACTCTTCAATTTCACCTTGCAACAGCGGAATTGCCAACTCAATCCGATCCAAATAATCCCACAATTCCTCAACTGGTTTGAGATTAGTTAGAGAAATTTCTTCAGTGTCATCCTGAATTTCTACAGCCGGAATAAAGCCCAAAAGTTTCACCTTATCGAAAGGTTCGGCAAACTGAACGACGATATATGCAATGCGGTTTCCTCGCACTTCCGGCAGAGAAATCGCCGATTCTCCAAGCTGAACCGGACAACATTCTATCTTGCCAATCCCCGGCAAAACCAAATCGCCGACATCCAAAACCGCCCGCCTTGCTGGATTCCAACTATCACCACCATCAATATCAGTTTCCATTTCCATCCATTCCAAAAAATAGTTAACCGCCCAAACCGCCAGGGTATTGAAATAAACCCGCTTGCCTTTTTGCGGATTAGCTTGCTCTGAAGCAAATTGCAGAGCAAAATTGCGGGCACTTTGCTCCAGAGGAATTTGTAACAAATAAGTATCCATGCTATTCACCATTATTCCTCCGGTTGATATCCACATTCTTTAGCAATTCTATTGCCAATCTCTTTAACGAGTTCAAAACCTGTTCTTTTCCAGTGAGAGTTGAGAGTTTGATAGTCAATATTTAACTCTCTGGCAATTACCGATAATTTATCAGGAGGGTCTTTCAGCAGCAATCGCACTGCCAGTATGTGACAATTGGCATCCGGTCGAGGGCGACGATTTTCGGGAGTGTTTGGCTGAGTCTTATCTATTTTTTCATTGGGATAACTGTTTCGCAGTTCTCCCGTCGGATCGTCTTCAATACACTGCCATAGTTTGCGGCCGATGCGCTGCTTATTGTGAGCTTGTTCTCTCTCGATGAGTTGCTCAATCCCATTTTTTGTGGTATCGTCTATCGGTTGTTGAGCCTCAAATTCTTCACCGGGGTTGCTCGTAATCGGAGTATCAAAACTAACAGTAAAAATCTGTTGCTGCATCCGGCGATATTGGTCATAGACTTTGTTCTTGAGAGTTTTATTGAACCGCTGAACCACTCGGGTTCGCAAAACATCAGCAGCGAGATTGTCGAGGTCAATTCCCCGCAAAAATGCCGAAAGCGTTTTGATAAAACCGCAAGAAGCTTCCTGCATCATTTCCTCTAAATCAATATTAGGATAAGGATGCTTGCGAATTCCGGGCAAATGGGGAATGAGTTGGCACAATTGATTTTTGAGTCTTTCTTTTTCCTTACTACCCTCTTGCGAGTCTTTCAAGAGTTGTAGAAGTTGGCGTAACTGTTCGTCGGTGTTCACAGGCACGTTCGGATGACATCGAGATAATTCGATTATCCCAGGGAAAATAGCGCTGTAACGTGCCAGCAATAACAAACTCAAGGAAATCGGTTTGAGTTCCCAACCCGTGGGTGGAAGCAACAAGTTGAAACTTGCCGCTACAGGAACTAAACCTGCTAAGGCTTCGACGGGGGTATCATGTCTCGTCATAGTCCAGTTTTTGCGTGTTGATACTCTGATATCGCAGGTTTTGGCGGCTTTATGCAGAATAGAGCAAAAATTTTTCGTAAAGGCAATGCGATAAGGAGTTCAGTCCTTACTACGAAATTAATCCGGTGTAAAATTAACAATTATAGGGACTTCTCCATTGCGCTTTTGAAGAGATATCGCAGGAGTCACTCAGTTTATGCACATTCCAAAAATAAATCATATCAAACCCTATTGATAGCAAAGGATTTGATATGAAGCGAATTCTATTAGCCAGGATTGGGTATAGCGCGGTTTCTACAATTTGTCGATCGACCTTTTCGCTTTATCTGCCAGATTTTTCACGGCATTTTTAGCATCTTCTGCTGCGTGGCGGGCGGCAGCTTCGGCTTGTTTGGCTTTGCCTTCAACCTGGTCTTTTCTGTTGCCCGTAATATTACCGAAAATTTCCTGAGCTTTGCCTTCTAAATTTTTGCCGATCGCCTTCGCTCTGTCTTCTGTACTCATGATAAGCTCCGTTTGGCAAGTTGCTATACTAAAATTGTAAAATCAACTCGCCTGCAATTACCTTTAACTTCATATTAATTTATATTCTGCTTGACCTCGGTCTTCTGCTGATGATTTACTTGCGGCAAACTCGTCACTAAAAAAGCCAAGGATTTTTTTTGACAACTGTATAAGTCGGCAAAATTCGTCCTAAAAAACTATTTCAAACTCGCCGCAGCAACCTTAATCGGTTCCAGTAATTCTAACGGCAAATGCAGCATATTCAATTGGGTGCTATCTGCTGCTTTCCTTTCCGGATCGGGGCCGTGATAATCGCTGCCACCAGTTGCCAGCAAACCGTAATCAAGACACAAATCTTTCAACTTTTGGATTTGGCTGGAACTGTGGCTAGGATGGTATACTTCAACTCCCATTAAACCAGCATCTACTAATTCTTTTAAGACTTCCTCAACACCGCCGCCGCGAAATAAATAAGGGTGAGCCCAAACTGGTACTGCGCCACAACTTTTCAGTAAATCAATGCCTTCGACGATCGAGAATTTATCGTAATGCACATAAGCCGGGCCGTCATCTCCCAGCCAGCGATCGAATGCTTCCCGCGATGATTTCGCGTGACCAGCTTTTACAAGTGCAGAGGCAATGTGAGGCCTTCCCGGTGCCATTCCTGGGGATGTTTTTGGCAGTTCGATCGCGTATCCCATTGCTGCTAATTTTTCGACCATTTCTTGCGATCGGCGAAACCTTCCTTCCAGGCGATCGTTCAAAGGAACTCGCAACTTATTTGCATCGGGATAAAAACCTAAAATGTGCAGCGAACGGCCGTTGTGAACGGTGCTGAGTTCGAGTCCGGGGACTATTTCGATACCGTACAAAGCAGCAGCAGCGAAGGCTTCATCCCAACCCGACATCGTATCGTGATCGGTGACAGCCAAGGCGCGAACCCCCGAAGACGCGGCGGCGGCTACGAGTTCGGCAGGGGTGAGAGTGCCGTCGGAATAAGTAGTGTGGCAGTGGAGTTCTAGCATTTTTTTCGGTAAGTTAAAGTCTGTGAAACCTGCAATTATTCCCCTCACTCATGTGACATATATCGTCCCCTGCGCTCGACAAGTTTTTAGGTAATTTCCATCTGTGAGCTGTAATAAGTTTTCGCGCATTTAATGGGGAAATTTCTGTTTATTAAAAGCTTGCGTGGGGTGGGCATATTGCCCGCCTTTCAGTTTAATTTAGATGCAGAACACCTTAGCTATTTCTTGATTTCTCGCATTGGGTAAAGGACACCCTCTGGCAATTTGGGAGGAACCGGCGATATTTCAATACTTTGTATGTTGTGAACTGGGATAACTACCAGTTTATCTGCCAATTCGAGAATTATCGGGTCTGCAGTCAACATTTTGTGCAGGCGAGTGCCTAAAGTTGCTTGCTCTCCTACTGTTCCCTCTGGCGCAATGAACTGGAAGTGTTGCTGTTTGCCGTTGATATAGTGGATTGTCAGATTGATAATTCCTTCTTGGTTGGTTGCTTGCATAATTTTTTCCCCCTAACAGTCGATCGGGACTTCGCAAAATTAACAATAAATCAAAACTGGCGATCGCACCACCGTTGGAAAGCTCGTTGCAAAGCTTTTGACCAAACGAGGCTGTCGATATGAAAGTTCGCGTGCTGCTAATTTTATCACAAAAACTGTACGGAAACTCGCCAACTTACCCAGTATACAATTGGCAGTCGCGCTGTCTTTGCTCCTCAATGCGCGAGAGCCTTCGCCAGCAATATTTGGTCGATCGGGCTTTCTTCTATGCCAGTTGGCAAAGTGGCTCAATTTAGCCTCTCTAGCGACTTGAGTCAAAGCGGTCTCAAGTCATACAGCAGAGGCATTTGACCGCTTTGGGTGTCAAGGTTTTTCGAGCTGGGAACTGTGGAGGTTAGGATAGCGGCATTCTGCTGTCACTGACCTAGAGGATTTTTTTATAAATTAATAACATAACATTCAGGTACAGCTTATGAAATCCACACTTTGTTTTCCCGAAACTTCTCTTCACTCTAACGCAGTCACTGTTAACAATAATGCTATTGACTCTTGTATCCTTACAGCTTGGATTGACTTAGTAGGAGGAGACTTTGATAATTTGGGAGGAGATGATTGGCTTCCCTTGTGCGGCGACATTGATGACGGCGAAATTTACCGCGAATGGTTTTTGTGGCAAGACAGCGAAGTAACTCAAGAATGGGAAGCTTACGATCCCATTACTAATTATCGAGTTGTGGCACCTAGCCGAGAAATGATGATTGCTAAAATCGACCAAATAGAAGCTTCCAGAACAATTTAGTTGAATGGGAGAATGTTAAATCTTGATTTTCAACTTTAATAAAAATTCTGTAAAAAAAACCGGTTTCTCCCAACCACACTCAAGAAACCGGGTTTTTCAGACCTAAACTCTAGGTGTGAGTTAGTTGAGTTTCACGGCAGAACATAATAATTTAGGTCGCTACTGCTTTTTGTTTTTCTCGTTCTAATTTGCGCTGCTTCAAGGCGGCCAGATTTTGTTTAATTGTGTCGATCGCAAATCCTGCCCCCTGCTGTTGGTATAATTCGCTGGCACGTATCAAATCTGCAACAGCCTCCTCATCCGATCGCAAATTTGCACAAGCCAAGGCACGATTGTGGTAAGCTTCTGCCAAAGTTGAAACTTGTTCTACAGCGCTGGTAAATTTATCTTTTGCTTTGCGGTACTTTCCCGACTGATAAGCCTCAATTCCTTGTTGAAAATAAACGGAAGCCTTACTGCCGCTTTCGGTATCGGGAAATTCTGGGTAAGTTAAAATTGGTTCTTTAAAGAGTACAGAAATGCTGCCCTTGCCGAAGTAAGCCCAAGTCATTGTTCCAAACCCAATCCCCAGCACGAGGGCAATAATGACAGACAGAGCAATAAAATTGGTGAGTTCCATAGAGCAATATTTGTTGTATTATAATATGATAAGTTAATTTCTAACTTCTGCACCAATGGCTGCGCGAATTTACCTTAACTGGAAATGGTTTTTCGGATCGCTAGCTTTAGTATTGTCGATCGGCTTAATTACTGCAACTGCAAGTTCTGACGCAGCAACCAACGCGCAAACTCAAGCAGGGTGGCAATTGTTGCAGCGGGGGGAGACGGGGTTGGTGGTAGCAATGCGACACGCGATCGCCCCAGGTACGGGAGATCCTGCTAACTTTAAGTTGGGTGACTGTTCCACCCAGCGCAATTTATCAGTACAGGGACAAACCCAAGCCAAGCAAATTGGAGCCGAATTTCGCAGCCGCAACATCAAAGTTGCCAGAGTTTTATCCAGTCAGTGGTGTCGGTGTTTGGAAACAGCAAAACTGATAAATATAGGCAAACTCGAACCGTTCCCAGCATTGAACTCGTTCTTTAGCGACAGCAGCAAAGAAGCCAGACAAACAGCGACCATTCGCAAATTAATTGTTGATAATCGCAACACAAAAGGCGTGATTATTCTGGTAACTCATCAAGTAAATATTACCGCTATCACTGATATTGTACCGCAAAGCGGCGAAGCTGTGATTCTCAAAAGCGATAGACAAGGTAAAATCCAAATAGTCGGACGAATTGGAGGATTTTAAATCGATAGAAAGTTATAATATTACCAATTCCCCATTACCAATTTATATGAGTTTCCAATACAGCGCCGCCCTAGTAACTTTAGCCGACCTTGATAAGGAAGTTCTCGTTAAATTTTACACAAAATTTCTCGACATAGAACCAAACCCTTATATTCCCAATACTTATGCTGAATTTCAACTCCCAGGCTTAAGACTCGGCATATTCAAACCCAAAGATTCCCACAAATCGGAATTTGCCAATCGAGCAAAAACAGGCATGAGTTTGTGTTTGGAAGTCAGCGATATCGAAACTGCGATCGCCCGAATTTGGGCTTTAGGTTATCCGCCCAGCGGAGAAATTATCAAAGCTTCTCACGGTCTAGAAATCTATGCCTTCGATCCTGTCGGCAACCGCATAATTTTACATCAATCTAATGAGAATGTAGGATGAGGGCTAATTATTGGTGAACTCTCGATCTCCTCTTCTATCCTCTCCTCTTCCTTTGGGGAACAGGCGTCCCGCCTGTGGTTCTTCCCGTCTTCGCGGTTCGTCAAAAACAACATCAACTATCTAATCAGTTCAGCAAAACTATAAAAACTGATAATTAATAACAACAATGCTGTCAGATGAGTTAGTTGAAATTGTGGCCGTGGACCCATGGATTCCCGCACCAAAATTGAAAAAGACGAACCAATTATATAACTCAAAGACAGCGTTAAATACTGCCACTGCAATGTTACACTCCACAGCCCCAGCAACATCATCGCCAAAGTCAACATCACCAACTCAACAAAGCGAGGCGGATTGTGCTGAGTAGACAGAATCAAAGTGTCCAACCAATATTGCCAAGGTCTCATGTTTTAGCGATCGAGCTTTTGGATTTAGCCTTCTAGCTTAACCTACGATCGCCATTCAGTTTGTTGCTGCAAACACCTTAAAGCCTCCGCCGTCTCCACCTGCGGAAATTGCCCATAAAAGCGACTAACACTGTAAAAAGGGTGAGGAGTCTCCAGAACGATCAACTTATCGCCCATCTGGGCCAAAAATCCCATCAAATCTGCCGGGGCGACAGGCGCGCAAATCCACAAAGCCAGCGGTTGCTGCGACTCCAAAGCCTTAGCCGCCACAGCCATCGTCATCCCCGTAGCAATGCCATCATCTACCAAAATCGCCAAAGCCCCGGCCGCGCTCACATTGGGGCGTCCAGGAGACAAATCCGCCAGCAGAGATTGAGCATTATTTTGAGCCACGGGCAGGGCTGATTTTTGCAAGCGTAAATTGTGCTGCTTTTGCTTTTCCCAGAGGACGTGACCGTCAGCAGTTGCAGCCCCGATCGCCAATTCTAAATTATCTGGGCGAGTAATTTTCTTGGCGACAACCACATCCAAAGGACAGCCCAAGCGACGCGCAATCGGCACAGCAACGGGCAAACCCCCGCGCGGCAAGGCGTAAACAATCGGTTTCACCGCCTTCTGTGTCATTAAACTCAACTTGCCGAACTCGTCCACAACTGCCTCGGCCAGTTTTTCGCCTGCATCGGCGCGATCGTCAAAAAACGGGTTAGAGAACATATTTTTGCCTGTACGAGCTCAACCAAACAATTGGAGATTGTGCCAGTCTTAATTGGAGATTGTACGCGCGAGCGTAGCTATCCCGTAGGGAATCGACAGCATCGCACACAAGCATCTAGCCAATCTCAAATCACCAAACCCGATCTAAACTATAAACTCTAGACTCGAAAAAATCTCCCTAATTGTAAAATGTATGTCCAGCGACTTGCAACTGAGCCTTTTTGACAACAATCAAAGTGCCACTTTCCAAACAGACTCAATACCAGCAAATGCCAAAATTCCCATTCCTCCCGGCACTTATCAAAATATGGAACAAATCGGCGAGCACTGCAACCGCTGCTACCGCTGCGAATTGGGCAACAGCCGCACTCACGCCGTCATCGGGCGCGGCAATCCTCAAGCCTCAATTTTGATTGTGGGAGAAGCGCCCGGACAAAACGAAGACGAAACCGGATTACCCTTCGTCGGGCGATCGGGCAAACTGTTAGATAAGATTTTAGAATCCGTGGGATTGAGTGCAGAAACCGACGTATTCATTGCCAACGTCATCAAATGTCGCCCTCCCAACAACCGCCCTCCGACAGCAAAAGAAATCGAAGCTTGCAAACCTTACTTGCTCGAACAAATTCGCATCTTAGACCCCAAAATTATTTTATTAACCGGTGCAACAGCCCTCAAAGGTTTGCTAAGCGACAAGCGCCCCATTAGTAAAATCCGAGGTCAATGGATTGAATGGGAAAATCGTTTGTGTATGCCGATTTTTCACCCATCATACTTGTTGCGAAATCCCTCCCGTGAACCGGAAACTCCGAAATGGTTTATGTGGCAAGATATGCAACTAATCAAGGCTAAATTAGACGAATTCAAAGAGCAATTATAATATTTTTTGTTTGTGCTTTGTATGGGCGGGTTTCACCAACAATAATTGCCTAAAACAGATAATCTCTCTCGTAAACCCGCCCCCCACGGTAAATCCCTCAACCGAAAATTCGTGGATTTTCTGATACCTCTTTCAGGAACAGGCAAAATGCCTGTTCCACAATAAAATTATTTTCTGTCAGGAACAGGCATCTTGCCTGTTCCACAATAAAAATTATTTCATGTGGGGAGTAGGGGTTGGGCGTCTCACCCGCCCGCAAGATGGGGAGCGTGTCATTTTTGCGATGAGTATAAATACTGGTTAACCCCACCATGACTTTTTTGCCGATCATCAGTATCAATAGTCGGGACAGTTTTTATATGGCCCAATGGCTTATGCTCGCTTGACTTTGAGCCACTGTGGATAATTAAATCAATGTCAGCTCCACCCCTGACTTACATTTAATTCGACTTTTTTACGATCCTTGCCCCGCGTAAGCTTGTAGTATCGTTCCCAGAACTGTCCGGAGTATTGCAGTATTATAGGGAATAATTATCATCTCTTCCCACTTGATATATAATCATGAAAAACTTTATTGAAGCTATTGGTGGACTAATAGGAATCCTAGCTTTTGTGAAAGGCATTCTTGAGTTCGTAGAGCTCAATAGGATAAGTAGATATGAGAAGTTTCATGAGATGAGCAAAAGATTCGATGAGAACGAGTCAATCCAGAAAGTCTGTGAGCTTTTGCATGATAGCTCTAGCAGCATATCAGTCACAAAACAGGAAAAAGAGGTATTTATCTGCTTTTTGGAAGAGATTTACTTTATGATTATGTCTGGTATAATGAAAAAGGAAATTGCACTGTACACATTTGGCTATTATGCAAGAGAAGCAATGCACAGCCAAAGATTTTGGCACGATCTTGATAGGGGGGAAGAGTATTACACAGTATTCCATAAATTCTGTCGAATGGTCTCTATCTTTGAGCCAAGCAAACTCGGAGTCAAGAAAACGCTGAAATACTGAGCACCATGAAGATAAATTCTTAGGTCACAATGTACTTTTGAGGGGTTATCCTTTGATTTAGAATTGAGTATTTCCTAATTGAGAAGGTCAAACATCTTCGGAATTTCCAACTTATCTATTTCCACCTCGTGATTTATTAATAGCGGAAATTATACTAGATTTTATAAAAAAAGGTGTTATTAAAAAAAGAGGTACCAGTAATGACACAGGTATAAGTCGTACAACCATCGGCACTCCAACCCAAGGGCTAGAACTAACAAAAGACATGAAGCCGCTCCAATCCAGACTGTTAATTAGACCCCAACCCACAACCAACCGCAAGATGCCTGTTCCACAATAAAATTATTTTCTGTCCGGAACGGGCAAGATGCCTGTTCCACAATAAAAATTATTTCATGTGGGGTGGGCATCTCGCCCACACAAAAATATAATTTAGTTGCCGGACAACTTATTTTTTGCATGACAATCGCGCAACCACAAACGAATAGCCTCAGCAATTTCGCTGGCACTATCTTGACTTAATAAAGGACGAATATTCGCCGCAGTACCAAACCGAGAAACGATTTTTGCCAACTCCCAGCCGTTCTCCGTTTTAGCGAAAAATAACCAATGATATTGCTGAATTTCAACTCGTTGTCCCCCGCGATACTGCCGTTCCAAAGTAGTAATGAAAACTTGACTGGCATTTTCAGGAAGTGCATCCCCAAAATTTAAAGGTAGCGGTTCAAACTCCGGGCGGCCGGCTAAAATTATTTGAGGCAGCGGGTAACCGGGCGGTGTGTTAGTGTTAGGAGAAAAGTGCGATCGCACAATAACGCGATTAGCATAACTCGGCAAATCTTGCAACAGGCGATCGACCAAAGTTTCTAAATCAGCCGGACAGGGCGATCGCACTAACAAACCATACCGACTGGCATTGATACTGTTAGTATGATTTGTCACAAAATTAACTGCAATAGTCGGAGTTGCAACCGCAGATATCAGCAGATAAACACAGATGAACGCAGATAAAATTCCATTGGCGTTCATCGGCTTTTATCGGCGGTAAAAAACAACATTTCTATTGTTACTCCAACTCTTCACAAATCCGCGCAAAAGCCGCCACTGGATCATCCGCAGCAGTAATCGGGCGCCCAATCACCAGATAATCCGCACCAGCTTTCAAAGCAGTCTTCGGAGTCATCGATCGCTTTTGATCGCCTCCATCGGCCCATTTCGGACGCACACCGGGACAAACTAACACAAAATCATCCCCGCAACTCATTCTTAACTGTTCCACTTCTTGGGGAGAACAAACAGCACCAGCTAAACCCGTTTCCTTAGCCAACAATGCCATGTGCAAAGCATATTCCGGCAACTCCAAAGGTATTTTCAACTCAAAAGCCAACTGTCGCGAATTCAAACTCGTTAATAGAGTAATTGCAATCAACTTAGGACTCGGTTTATCCACAGCCGCCGCCCCTTCAGTCACAGCCAACTGTGCCGCTTTCAAAGCATCTTTACCACAAGTAGAATGGATAGTCAATAAATCCACATTGTACTTAGCAGCAGCCCGACAAGCACCAGCCACAGTATTCGGGATATCGTGAAACTTCAAATCGAGAAAAATCCGCTTTTCCCGCTGTTTTAAAATTTCCAAAATCCCCGGCCCGGAACTCACAAACAGTTCCAAACCCACTTTCCAGAAAGATACTTGCGGCAGTTTGTCCAGAAGTGCGATCGCCTCTTCTTGACTCGAAACATCCAAAGCAACAATAATTCGGTTATCAGCGTTCATCAGCGTTCATCTTCAGTATTCATCTGCGGTTAAAAAAGAGATTCAAGACACCAATCGCACAAACTTATTCTTCCCAACCTGCAAAACCTTACCGCATAAATCAGCAGGTGATTCAAAAGTAAGATTAACATCAGAAACCCGATCGCCCTCCAACTTCACCCCACCGCCCTGCATCAACTTCCGCGCATCACCGCTGCTTTTACAAAGCCCGCTAGCACTCAGAATATAAAACAACTTAGCCGGAAACTGCACACTTGCCAAAGAAAACTCCGCCACAGCATCAGCTTGTCCCGCAGCACCTTTAACCAGGGCAATTGCATCTTGTTGTGCGCGTTCCGCCACTTCCGAACCGCGATACTGGCGCACCACATCCACAGCCAAAAGTTTCTGTTTTTCTCGCGGATTTTCGGGCAATTCATCAAGTGGCAAATCTGTCAATAGTTCAAAATATTGGGCGATCGAAGTATCGGCAATTTTCTCCAACTTAGAATACATCGTCAGCGGATCTTCCGACAAACCCACATAATTATTCAAAGACTTCGACATCTTCTGCACGCCGTCAGTCCCGATTAAAATCGGCATCAGCAAACCAAACTGCGGTTTCATCCCAAAATGCCGCTGCAAATCTCTTCCCACCGCAATATTAAACTTTTGGTCGGTTCCGCCCAACTCCACATCAGCTTGCAAGACTACTGAATCGTAACCCTGCATGACTGGATACAGAAACTCGTGCAGGAAAATCGCATTTTCCTGCTGCATCCTGTTATCAAATCCCTCTTTAGCGAGCATCTGCTGCACCGTCATCGTGCCTAGCAGTTCCAAAATCTTCGCCATGTCCAATTTTGACAACCACTCGGAGTTATAGCGAATTTCCAAACGTCCGGGCGTGTCAAAATCTAGAATCGGACGCACTTGGTCTAAATAAGTCTTGGCATTTTCCGCCACTTGTTCGGCCGTCAACTGGCTTCGCATCTCGGACTTTCCTGTCGGATCGCCAATTCTCGCGGTAAAATCTCCGATGACCAGTACCGCTGTGTGACCGGCATCTTGAAAAGCCCGCAGCTTGCGGAAGCAAATGCTGTGTCCCAAGTGAATGTCCGCCCCTGTGGCGTCAATTCCCAGTTTGACGCGCAAAGGTCGATCGACTTTTGCCAGCAGTTGGGCTAAATTTTCGTCAGGGTTGCTAGAATCAGGTCGATCTGGAAAAATCTCGCTGACGCCGCGGTAAAGCGCTGAAAGGTTAGGAGTTATCATCGGGGAGCGATCGTCCATCATATTATTTTGCCAAAGTGCAGCAGAATTAGTTACACTCACTGGTTGACGCATAAAAACATAACTATCAAGCTACTATAATCCCAAAGCTGACCGGCTTTCATTAGCTGACCCCGCCCAAAAACGGATACCAGCCCCCGACAACAGTTGTGGAGATACCCAAATTTTAGACTCTTGTTCAAACATCCAGATTCATCTGTGGAATAAATCTAAAATCTACAATCTACAATCTAAAATCGACTGACAGTCTCTAGGGTTCGCATCTAAAATTAAAAGTCTTAAACCCCAAATCGAGTGAGGAAGTGAAATCCACGTGTCAACCAACGCAGTCCGCAATAACACGGAAAACTCAGCCCCCGTATTCGAGTTTGTTCAGTCAGTCAGTAAAGTGACCGCCGGAACCATACTCAGCATAACAATGCTTGCCAGTTCCGTAGTCGCTGGTGGACTGGTTGGCTTAGCGATCAGCTTCCGCAATTTGCCAGATGTTCGGATCTTGCAAACCTACTCTCCTACAGAAACTACCCACATTTACGACATCAACGGCAAGCCGCTAGCCAGCATCCACGACGAAGCCAACCGGGATGTCGTACCGCTTGACCAAATCTCCCCGAACCTGAAACGAGCTGTTCTGGCGATCGAAGATAGCAACTTCTTCACCCACAAAGGCATCAACCCCGGCGGGATAGCCAGAGCTCTCATAGCCAACCTAGAGAAAGGTAGAACCGTTGAAGGCGGCTCAACTATGACTATGCAGCTAGTCAAGAACCTGTTTCTTTCTCCCCAGTCAAAACTTAGTCGCAAGGTAGCTGAAGCGGTAATGTCTATCCGCTTGGAGCAAATTCTCAACAAAGACCAAATTCTGCAACTATACCTGAATCAAATCTACTTAGGTCACAACTTGTACGGCGTAGAGACAGCCTCTCGAAGCTATTTCAACAAGTCAGCCAGTAATTTGACTCTTTCAGAAGCAGCGATGCTGGCAGGCTTAATTTCTGCCCCCGAAGAATACAGTCCTTTCGTCAATTACAAATTGGCAAAAGAGCGGCAAACCCTCGTTTTAGGCCGCATGAAGGATCTTAAATGGATTACGCCGGCCCAAGAGACTGCTGCCCGCCAGGAAAAAATTAAGCTAGGCAAAATTACCTCTTTTGGTGGCTCTCAAGTTCCTTACGTAACACAAGCCGTAGTCCAGGAACTGACGAGGCGTTTTGGGCGAGATGCCGTGGTTAAGGGAGGAATGCGCGTTCAAACGACGATCGACCTCAAAATGCAGCGCATAGCCGAAGAAACAGTCAAAGCGTGGCACAATCGGCTTTACTACCAAGGCCTGTTTTACGATCGCGAGGAAGGTCAAATTGCCCTAGCCGCCGTCGATCCCCGCACCCACTTCGTCAAAGCAATGGTGGGCGGCGTCGATTACGAAAAGAGTCAGTTCAACCGCGCCATTCAAGCACGTCGCCAGCCCGGATCTTCTTTTAAACCTTTTATCTACTACGCTGCCTTTGCTAGTGGCAAATACAGCCCCGATTCAGTTGTATACGACTCCCCTGTCGGCTACCGCGACGGCGACGGCTACTACTACCCTCAAAACTACGGTGGCGGCTTCTCCGGTGCCGTCAGCATCCGCAGAGCTTTGGAAGTATCTCTCAACATTCCCGCCGTCAAGCTTGGCCAAGAAGTCGGATTGAATAAAGTGATTGAGATTTGCCGCGTGCTAGGCATCAGAAGTCCGATGGAACCGGTGATTTCTTTGCCCTTGGGTGCCGTTGACCTCACTCCTTTAGAAATGGCCGGAGCTTTTGCTACCTTCGCTAACAACGGCTGGCATTCTGACACCACGTTTATCGTGCAAGTTACTGACAGCAGCGGCAACGTCTTGCTCGACAATACCCCCAAACCCAAATTAGTTCTCAATTCCTGGGCGGCCGCATCTGTCAACAGCGCCCTGCAAGGGGTAATCAACAACGGAACGGCAAGGGCTGCTCAACTTGGGCGACCGGCTGCTGGGAAAACTGGTACAACTTCCTCAGAACGGGATATCTGGTTTGTGGGTTACGTGCCACAGTTGTCGGTGGCTGTTTGGATGGGCAACGACAATTACAGACCGATGAGCTACGGTGCTACTGGCGGTACTATTGTCGCCCCTGTTTGGCGTGATTTTATGAGCCAAGCTTTGCAGGGAGTTCCCGCAGAAAGTTTCAAACCTGCTTCATCTTTTGAGCGGCCTTAACTATCAGTCATTAGTCATTAATCATTAGGGATTAGGCATGGGGCATGGGGCAGGGGGAATACTTTCTTTTTCTTCCTTCTTCCTTCTTCCTTCTTCCGACTTCCATCGGACTGACATCCGTTACATCCGTTACATCCGTCGAGCGAATCCGTTGCCGAACTTCCTTCTTCCTTCTTCCTTCTTCCGACTTCCATCGGACTGACATCCGTTACATCCGTTACATCCGTCGAGCGAATCCGTTGCCGAACTTCCTTCTTCCTTCTTCCTTATGACACTAGGATTGTTTTTCCAGCTCAGATTTCATCCGCTCCAGCGTTGAGTTCATTTGCTCAAACATCTGCTGGGGCGTGATACCAAATTGATTGAGCTGTGTTTTTAACTGCTCTACAGTCATCTGAGCCATGAAGTCCTCAGACAGCTCAAAGCGCTTCATAAAAATACGGTAGCGCTCCATCATCGATTCCATCTGAGCGATGAACATTTTCTTGCCTTCGCGATCAAATTTGCCGTAATTGCCGCCTAGTTTGATGAGAGATTGATAGTCTTCAAACAACAGTTTGGCTTCTTGCTGAACAATTTCTGAATCAAAAAATCCCATAGCTTTCCTAATTTTTTAATATTCTACTAATTTTGCTCTAAGCGAGAAATCCCGCTGCTTTTTCTACTATTTTATCAGTTGCCGGAGGAAGTCCCTACCCCTCAAGGTACAAGAATAAGTAGAAATTTCCGTACAGGAGAGGCATCGGGCATCGGACATCGGGCTTGCGATGACAACAGTCAACAGTCAACAGTCAACTGTCAACTGTCAACTGACTTCAAACTTCCCCGATTCGTTCTAGAGGCCAAAACCGCACTACAGCGCGGCCGATGATATTCTGCTTAGGTAAAAATCCCCACCTGCTGGAGTCGTTGCTGTTGTTGCGGTTGTCTCCCATCACAAAGTATTCATTTTCTGGAACGCGATAAGGCCCCCACTGGTATTTAGGAGGTTCGGCAATATATTTTTCGACGAGGGGTTTGTCGTTGAGATAAACTAAACCTTTTTTAACGGCGACGGTTTGACCCGGTAAGCCAATTACCCGCTTGATAAATGCTTGGTCTTGGGTAAAGCCTTGTTCTTGCAACTTTTCGGGCGGGGCAAATACTACGATGTCCCCAGTTTTGGGCGGTTCGAGGTAGTAGGAGATTTTTTCGACTACGACGCGATCGCCCACGTGCAAAGTGGGTACCATAGAATCTGAGGGTATGTAGCGCGGTTCGGCGACAAAGGCTCGAATCACTATTGCTAAGCTCAAAGCAATAATCACTATCTGAAGATTTTCTCGCTGCGACTTCCACGCTTTTTGCCACCAGCTTTCAGGCGGATTGTCTGCTACTTCTGTACCCAAATTCTTTTTTTCAGATGTCATGAAAGTCCTCGCTATATAGTTGCCACTAATTATCTGATTAAGCTCGCTCAGCATTTAAATTGCATCTCAAGAAATAATCAAACCCTGAGCGAGCTGGGCACACGATCCCGCCCAAAATATACAATTTAAATGCTGTCCAGCTTACCATTGAAGTATGTCGCTGTTAATTACTAGACGTGAAGTGCAGGCATTCGCAAACAATCTTGAAAAGCATCTGCGGTTTCCCTATCAATCAAAGATTTATGCCATAACTCTCCTCTTGAGATTAACTCATAAAAAAGGCAGAGAATTTAAATTCTCTACCTTTTTTATTTGAGGATTTTGAGTTGTTTGCGATTACGTGATTGGTTATTTCCAAACTTAACTCGTGATCGCACACAACTCAAACTTACTCAGCGCCTTGGGGCAGCAATTCCCGCTTTTGACCTTGCAGCACCTTAACAATCCCGTCCTCGCCCACATCCACAACAGCGGTGTCACCGTCTTTGATGCGGCCAGAAAGGATTTCCTCAGCCAAGCTGTCTTCCAGCAAACGCATGATGGCGCGGCGCAGGGGTCGGGCTCCGTAGCTGGGGTTGTAGCCTTCTTCTACCAGCCGTTCTTTGAATTTTTCGGTCACTTCCAGGGTGATGCCCTGTTCTGTCAAACGACCGAACACTTCTTTGAGCATGATGACCGCAATTTCCTTGACTTCTTCCTTGTTCAACTGGCGGAAGACGATAATTTCGTCGAGTCGGTTGAGGAATTCGGGGCGGAAGTAGTTTTTGAGTTCTTCGTTAACCAAAGAACGAATGCGGTTGTAATTAGCATCGGCTTGGTTGTCGCTGAACTCGAAACCGAGACCGCCGCCGCCTTTTTCAATCACCTTAGAACCGATGTTTGAGGTCATAATTAGCAGCGTGTTTTTGAAGTCCACGGTGCGACCTTTGGCATCGGTTAAGCGGCCGTCTTCCAATATTTGCAAAAGCATATTGAAGACATCGGGGTGGGCTTTTTCGATTTCGTCGAACAGCACGACGGTGTAAGGACGGCGGCGGACTGCTTCTGTGAGTTGGCCGCCTTCGTTGTAGCCGACGTACCCAGGCGGAGAACCGATGAGTTTGGAGACGGTGTGCCGTTCCATGTATTCGGACATATCCAGCCGAATCATCGCGTCTTCGGAACCGAAGAAGTAGCCGGCTAAAGCTTTCGTCAGTTCGGTTTTACCGACGCCTGTGGGGCCAGAGAAGATGAAACTGGCGATCGGGCGATTCGGATTTTTCAAACCAACGCGAGCGCGACGGATGGCGCGGGAAACGGCTTTCACTGCTTCTTCCTGGCCGATCAAGCGCTGGTGCAAGGTATCTTCCATGTGCAGCAGCTTTTCGGATTCGGATTCGGTCAGTTTGTTTACCGGGACTCCCGTCCAGCTTGCCACGATTTGAGCAATGTCTTCTTCGGTGACTACTGGCGATGGGTCGGTTTCGCCGGTGCGGGCCGAGTCGGTTTTTTTGGCTTGGGAAATAGCCCGAATTTCGGCTTTGATCGTCATTTCTCGATCGCGCAATTCCCCTGCTTTATCAAAGTCTTGAGAACGCACCGCTTCGTCTTTATCTTTGAGGACTTGGCGGAGTTCTTTGTCAAGTTCTTTGGCTGCGGGGGGCAGTTGGGAGTTGATCAAGCGAACTCTAGAACCAGCTTCGTCTACCAAGTCAATTGCTTTGTCTGGGAGGAAGCGATCGGAGATGTATCGGTGAGAGAGTTTGGCTGCAGCTTCTAGGGCTGTATCCAAGATTTTCAGCTTGTGGTGCTGTTCGTAGCGTTCTCGCAGACCGAAGAGAATTTCGATCGTCTCGTCAACGGTGGGTTCGCCGACCATGACGGGCTGGAAGCGCCGTTCTAGGGCTGCGTCGCGCTCGATGTGCTTGCGGTACTCGTCTAGGGTGGTAGCACCGATACACTGGAGCTCGCCTCTTGCCAAGGCTGGCTTGAGAATGTTGGCTGCGTCGATCGCCCCTTCCGCCGCACCTGCACCGATCAAAGTATGCACTTCGTCAATCACCAAAATCACGTTACCCGCAGTGCGGATTTCGTCCATGATTTTTTTGAGGCGTTCTTCAAATTCGCCCCGGTATTTCGTACCGGCAACCAGCAAGCCGATGTCGAGGGTGACGACGCGCTTGTCTTCGAGGATATCTGGGATGTCGTTGTTAGCGATGCGCTGGGCCAGGCCTTCGGCGATAGCTGTTTTACCGACTCCGGGTTCGCCGATGAGCACCGGGTTATTTTTGGTGCGGCGACCGAGGATTTGGATTACCCGTTCGATTTCTTTTTGGCGTCCGACTACTGGGTCTAGTTTCCCATCCACCGCCATTTGAGTCAGGTTGGCACCGAATTCATCCAGGGTTGGGGTTTTGGTGCGAGCGCCGCCGCCAGTGGCTGCGACTTCTGCGGTTTCTCCCAGCATCCGAATCACTTGGGTGCGGACTTTCGACAAGTCTACTCCCAGGTTTTCTAAGACTCTGGCCGCTACTCCTTCACCTTCGCGGATCAGGCCCAGCAGCAGGTGTTCAGTACCTATATAGTTGTGTCCGAGTTGGCGAGCTTCTTCTAGGGATAGTTCTAGAACCCGCTTGGCGCGGGGGGTGAACGGTATTTCTACTGCTACGAAGCCGGAACCGCGCCCGATGATTTTTTCCACTTCAATCCGAGCGTCTTTGAGGTTGACCCCCATTGATTTGAGGACTTTAGCTGCAACCCCGGTTCCTTCACCAATCAGACCCAGGAGGATCTGTTCTGTCCCTACGAAGTTGTGACCCAGGCGGCGAGCTTCTTCCTGGGCCAACATGATTACTTTTATTGCTTTTTCTGTGAAGCGTTCAAACATGATTTATTCCCATCACCTGCTGCTATGTGCCCGTTTCGAGGTCACGCTCGCACAACGAGCGTTTGTGTTCGAGTGTTAACTCGTACTGCTTATTCTAGCGCGACACTCCCAACCTATCTGCCGCACTCGGCTGCGGTTGCAGATTCCAGGCTCATGTTGCAGGGTGGCTTTCAACTGGGAAGACCCAAATGGTGGCTGACCTACAACCTCCCCTAGACTGCAAGAAGATTGCTCTTCTCGGCCCGTGCCCAACCTACGACTGCGTATTGATGGATTCTAGCATAATCTTTTTGGCTGTCATGCAGGTGCAAAAGTGATAATTCTCGAAGTACAGGGCGGGTTTTGTACAAAAGTTATTGGTTAGATGGGCGATCGATCCCCTAAACTCATCCTTAAGCTGCTGTCCCTCTCAAGAATCTTTGGGTTTGCGAGGGAAAGAGTGAGCTGGGCTTTTTTTATCTAAAATTTTGTCTCAGATCCTTTGAAGATTTGGGTGTTCTTCATGTTGTCAGTTGTGCGCTCGCTCCCGATCAATTAGTAAGTGTTGCTACACTCCGAGGGGTTTGGCTCAGACTATACTCTGCACGGTTCAAACGAGCGCGAAGCAAAGCGGTAAGTATGATCGTGCAGGCAGAGGTTTCTTCCCATGCTGAAGTTGATTGCCTATGAGGATTTTGAACTAAATTTATATGGAGTAACCCATTATTGGTCAATGCAAGTTAAAGACTCAATAAATTACATTTAAAACTCAAAACTATCGATCGCCCAATGCCAATTTTTCTGATGCAGCCGATCGTACATCTCCTGTTCCTCAACCGTCAAACATCGCTGAAACTCCGGTTTTTCCAAGCCACTGCGCCACATTACCAGAGCATCTTCTCCGGTGTCTTCGTAGTATCGCTTGCGCCGTCCAGCCTCTTTAAAACCAAACTTTTTGTACAGGTAAACTGCCGCTAAATTAGAATCCCGCACTTCTAAAGTTGCGCGCTCTAATTGTCTGTCACAAGCCGATTTTAGCAAAGCCAAAAGCAGAGCTTGTCCCAAACCATGACGTTGAAACTGAGGATGAATTGCCAGCATTATAATGTGAGCTTCTTCTAAAATCGCCCACAAACAACCGATACCAATGAGAGTTGGCGGAATCTGTAGGGGCGGTGCCCCCGTGCCCGCCGGAATCTGTAGGGGCGGTGTCCCCGTGCCCGCCCGGTTTGGATCTGATTCACAGTCCTCAGTTTCCCACGTCCACAAACCTAATAAATCGCTGTTAGGACTCTCTAACTCGCGCTTGTAGCCTTCTAAAGTCCACAGTCCCCCAAAACAAAGTCGATCGAGCTCTACCGCGCTAGGCAGGTGTTCTGGGGCGAGATGTTTAATTTCTATAAAACGCACAGGGGATTTTAGATTTTAGATTTTAGATTTTAAAATTACTCAAAAGCATCAATCTGGGCCCTTATGACCCAATTGCTTGCGGTCAATTGTACACTGAGAAAGACCGTAAGGATAGTTATTGCGAGATGGTATCAACTCAATCGATCGGGGTAGAATCGGGACTTAAGTATCTGTCTGAGTCTCAACAAGCCCTGCAAAATCGATCGCCCAATCAAGAACTTTTACCGCTGACAGCCAGTGTTAACAGTCGCGATCGGTTGGAAATCGGAGGCTGCGAGGTGACAGCTTTGGTGGAGCAATTTGGCTCGCCACTGTACATTTTAGATGAAGAAACGCTGCGGGCCACAAGCAGCCAGTACCGAGATGCTTTTAAACGGTACTATCCGGGCGAATCTCAAGTGCTATATGCTTCTAAAGCTTGGAGTTGTTTGGCAGTTTGCGCGATCGCCGCTTCGGAAGGTTTAGGGATAGATGTGGTATCTGCAGGAGAAATCCACACAGCACTACAAGCTGGTGTGAATCCCGACAAAATCTACTTTCACGGGAACAACAAATCCCGCGAGGAAATCCAGCTCGCTATCGAAAGCGGCTGCGTTACCGTAGCCGACAATTGGCTTGATTTGGAGACTCTAGCAGAGTTGGGAAAATTGGGTGTCAGCAGCAAGACAGGCGGGCCGACACGAGTTATGGTGCGGTTTACTCCTGGAATTGAGTGTCACACCCACGAGTACATTCAAACGGGTCAAATCGACAGTAAATTTGGCTTCGATCCCAATTCCCTCGATCGAGTTTTTGAATTCATCAGCCAACAATCGTCGTTATTTTGCGTGGGAGTACACGCTCACATCGGCTCTCAGATTTTTGAACTGCAACCCCATGACGATTTAGCTGAAGTCATAATTCAGGCCTTGACAAAAGCACAGAGTTATGGTTTACCAGCGACAGAAATTAATATTGGCGGCGGGTTGGGCATTCGCTATACTGAAGCGGACGATCCTCCCAGCATAGAAGATTGGGCTCGTACAATTTGCTCCGCAGTGGTAGCAGCTTGCGAGCGGCAGCAATTGCCATTACCAAAATTGCTTTGCGAACCGGGTCGATCGCTCGTCGGTACAGCCTGTGTCACTGCTTATACTGTTGGCTCTCAAAAAGTCATTCCGCAAATGCGGACGTATCTAGCTGTGGATGGAGGTATGTCGGACAATCCGCGTCCCATTACCTACCAATCAGTTTATCGAGTTCTCGCAGCCAACCAAATGTCTGCTCCCTTAACGGAAACAGTGACAGTTGCTGGCAAACACTGCGAATCAGGCGATATTCTGATTAAAGATGCTAAGTTGCCAGAGTGTAAGCCTGGAGATGTCCTCGTGGTGACGGCTACGGGAGCATACAATTACAGCATGGCTTCTAACTATAACCGAGTACCCAGACCGGCAGCGGTTTTAGTGAGAAATGGGGAAGTTAACACGATTATACAGCGGGAAACTTACCAGGATTTGCTAAGGCTTGACCGCCTTCCTGAACGACTCGGAGCTCAAAAGTAAAAACTTAGAAGTTAAAAGTTAAAAGTTAAAAGAAAGATAATCCATGTTTACTTAGTGATGATTGCCTTTTCACTTTTAACTTTTGCCTTGTTCAGTCACACGATTGGATTGACACTCCCCGGTCTAAAAACACGGGGATTTTCAGCGTATTCCTTATAACAACTGTTCATGGTTCACGGGTTCGAGTGCATCACGGTTCGCGGTTCACAGGCGGTAGCGTTCGATGAACCATGAACAATCAACAATTTGGCTTTGACTTGGCCCTGGTTCAGTCCTTATTGATTCAAGGGATCGATATTGGACTGGTTTTTGCCCTTGCGTATTTGGTGCTCGTCATTGTTGGCGAGCGCAGAACGCTGTGGATGGTACGGGGATTTATTATTTTGATGCTGGCGGCGGCGGTGAGCAACTGGGCTGGATTGAGGCTGTTGCACGTTGCCCTCAACAGCTTGGTGACGGGTTCTGCTGTGGCAATGGCGGTAATATTGCAGTCGGAGTTTCGCCGATTTCTGGAACAATTGGGTCGGGGGGAATTTCGGCAACTGTTTGGACGCGATCGCCGACCCAATCCCGAACCGGACAGCGTAATAGATGAAATTGTGGACGCAGTAAAAGAACTTTCGCAAAACCGCACGGGCGCTTTACTAATTATAGAAACAGATTCTCCGATCGACGATCGAGATTTTTCTGTGCCGGGATTAAAGCTAAATGCTGAAGTTTCTAAAGAATTGTTGCAGACTATCTTTCAGCCGCAAACTTTGCTGCATGACGGAGCTGTTTTGATTCGAGGTTCGCGGATCGTGTCGGCGGGGGTAATTTTGCCTTTGTCCGATCGCACTGCGTCGCGGCAGTTGGGAACCCGCCACCGGGCGGCAATGGGGATTACGGAACGGGTGCAAGCTTGCCTGTGCGTGGTGGTGTCCGAGGAAACGGGTTCTATTTCTTTAGCCCAGATGGGACTTTTAAATCGACCTTTGACTAGCAACAAACTTAAGGAATTGCTGGAAGCAAAGCTGTTTCCGTCCGAGGGAGAAAGAGCTGTGGCTCCAATTCCGATCGGCAATCTCGGACGCCAGATAGGATTGAAGGGAGTGACGCTATTAAAACGGATACTGCGCCGTTAGTCGGGTAATCGGGAGAAACCATGAGTCAAGGAATTTGCTTGGAAAAGTTGCCGGAGGATCTGCAACAGGAACTACTGCCTAAGCACATAGCAGTGATTATGGACGGGAACGGGCGCTGGGCTCAGAAGAAGGGGTTGCCGCGGATTGCGGGGCACCGCCGAGGAGCTAGCACTCTGAAGGAACTGCTGCGCTGCTGCAAAGATTGGGGGATTCCAGCTTTAACGGCCTATGCTTTTTCGACGGAGAATTGGGGGCGGCCGGCCGGGGAAGTGGATTTTTTAATGAGTTTGTTTGAGGGTAAGCTGCGGCAAGAATTGCGGGAGATGGTGGACGAGGACGTGCAAATTCAATTTATGGGGAATTTGCAGGCTTTGCCGAAGTCTTTGCAGGCGCAAATCGAGCGTTCTGTGACGGCAACTCAGCACAATCAGGGGATTTTGTTTACTGTGGCGACGAATTACGGGGGGCGTCAGGAGATTGTACAAGCTTGTCGGGCGATCGCCACTCAGGTGCAAGAGGGCAAGTTGCAGCCGGAGGAGATTGATGAGGTTTTATTTAAACGCTATTTGTATACTGCTGATGTTTGTGACCCGGATTTACTAATCCGGACGAGTGGGGAAATGCGGTTGAGCAACTTTTTACTATGGCAAATGGCTTATTCGGAAATTTACATTACTGAGACGCTGTGGCCGGATTTTGATCGATCGGAGTTTCACCGCGCTTTGTCTGATTATCAGAAGCGCAGCCGCCGATTTGGCAAAGTGTAACGATTTTGGATTTTGGATTTTAGATTTTAGATTTTTTGGTTGATTTTTCAGTTTCCAAGTAGGTGTGGATTCTGAGGGAGCATCTCCATAAAAGTAAAAAACGTTTTTACGCCACCTGCGAGCGTCCTGCACAGCACAATAGAGCGACCGGGACGATCGCAATCCCATGTAAATGCTTGCACGGTTGATGCTTTTTACCTGGATTCCCCATCTAAAATCTCATACCAATTTCACTCATCTCCTGCTCCACATAACGATTTTAGATGTGAGATTGGAGGACAAATCTAAAATCTCAAATCTAAAATCTAAAATCTAAAATCAAATTAGGGGCCGGAGAAAACGGCCGCTTCAATGTCCTGACGTGAGAGCGAGTATTTGAATGCTCGCTGAATATCTTGGCCGTCGGCTCCAGCATCGATGTAGCGGACGGTGAGTTGGTCGATATCGAGGGAGAGTTCTGCTTTCCATGTAAGTTGCTCGATCTGCCAGCAGTGGAGTTCTCGCCGATCTTGCTGGCAGCCACGGCTTTTTAGCCACTGCTCGATTTCCGGGAGTGGATGGTTGTACAAAGGAGTGTCAGCGGAAGGAAGAGTCATGGGATTTTAGATTTGAGATTTTAGATTGGGGATTTCGGATTGAGGATTTCCGATTTGAGATTAGAGATTTGGGATTTGAGGCTTTAATTGCCACGAATTAAGCCGATCGCGATCGCCAGTACCAAACATCCGATTAAGCTAGCTCCCATGATAAACAGAGCGAACATTTCTCCGGGGGAAAGGGGTCGATCCGTGGGATCTAGGTAAGCGGAGTTGGAAGTTTTTTTGCCCGATCCCGAAACCGGAGTATTGAAGCCTGGGGGCGACTGAATCACGTTCAGACGAGAATAGCCTATTTTGAGGTCGTAGGCGAGGCGACGTTCTGGGTTGCTGAGGGTGGCGTAGGCGTTATTTAGCTGCTGAAATTTGGCTGTGGCGACGGAGGGCGGCAGCTCGGTGGTATCGGGATGGTAGAGTTTGCTCAGTTCCCGGTACGATCGCCGAATTTCGATCGGCGATGCGGAAGGATGCAGCCCTAACAAGCTGTAGTAACTAGAACCCAAGGGGGTTTTGCCGGGTATTTTCTGACTTTTGCTGTTTGCCGTTCCCTCGTTAGGAGTCACCTCAGCGCCTCTGGGCTTGTTGTTTATAATTTTTGATTATTTTAGAGCAGATTTGAGGGTAGCGCCACTGTCTGCGATGTCGAGGGGTTGAGGTTGGGCGATCGGCTCAAGGTACGATCGCCGACTTTAAACTATGAATTGGTCGAGCGCAAATTCTGCACATCCTCAACGCTAAGCCCCGTAACTTGACCGATCGTGGCATTATCTAGCTGTGAGAGTAATTGTCGGGCGATCGCCAGCTTTTCTTCTCGCTTTCTTTCCTCTCTTGCTTCCTGTATTCCTGCCTGTCTTGCTTCTTCAAAAGCTTTAATAATTGCCCCCTGTTGGTCGTGAATAAACTGTTCCCTGCGTTCCAAAACTTCTACTTCTTCCCGACTTAACCGGGCTTGATTGGCAAGATCGAATGCTTTGTGGATTTCCGGTACGCTATCGATTGTTTCGGGAACTTCTGAGAGAATTCTGGCATATTTCATGAAATATATCCATTTATCTGTCAAAGTTTCTAGTTGACTTGCTTCTTTATGGAATTTAGGTAATTCTATAAACACTAAATTCATGGCATCTTCGGGATAGTTTAAATTGCTTTTAACTTCTTTATACACAAATCTCGAAATTAAGTTAGGGCTGTTGCGAAACATTTCAAAATCTGTAATGGTTAAAGCTATTAATGGCTTGAGCATTCGATAGCCTTCTCCTCTTTGCAATTGAAATGCGTAGGTTGTGGCTGCATTGTACAACACCCGATTGCCAGAATATTGAACGTTGAGAACTAGAATTTCAATAATGACTAAGGTGCCATCGTCTAGTTTGGCTGTGACATCGAGGTAAGTATCTTTTAAACTTTCAAGTTGCCTCGGCAGATTCTGGTTGATAATTTCTAAGTCTTGGATGGTGGGATTGCCTTCATAAATTAGAGCGTTGAGAAAGCTAATTAGAATATCTTTGCTTTCTGAGGAACCGAAGATTTTTTTAAAGGCGTAATCGGTTTTCGGGTTGATAAATATCATGGTTGTCAGATTTAGCTTTAAGGCGATCGGTTTGCTGGCGAAACAACGGGATTTGAGAGCAGTCAAACTGCTGATTTTGTTTCAGGTAATGGTTTGACATTTTCCGGCAAATGTGCATTGGCGATCGCCAGCACAGGCTCATCGTCCCTGTGTTCGCCCTCGGTGGGGAGTTGGCAAGAAATCAGTTCTGTGACGATGCGATCGCCCAGAACATCTTCCCAATCTTGCAACTGTTCTCTAGCTTTGATCGGTGTATTGAGAGCCACGTCTACGCCCATTTGCTGAAGGTTGAGGCTGTGGGCTGTCGATCGGCGGTTTACCCACTCCACCAGCCAAACGCTCAATCCGACTGCTGCCATCAAAGGCAAGACAATCCGATAATCGCGGGTTAATTCAAACATCAATAGGATGGCTGTCAGCGGTGCTCTGGCGCTGCCGGCGAGGACGGCGGCCATTCCCACCATTGCGTAGGCGGCAGGGCCTGCGACTCGATCGCTCATTGCCGGCAGCATTTCCAAAAAGAGGCCGTAAGCCGAACCCAGGGAAGCTCCCAAAAACATCGCCGGAGCGAAGATTCCGCCCACTAAACCGCTGCCGAGGCTGATTGCGGTCATCGCCAGTTTGACAAACAGCAGCAGCAGCAGCAAAGGCAAGGAAAATTTAACATCTTGGAGCATTGCTTGGACTGTTTCGTAGCCGACACCCAAAATTTGAGGCAATTGTAGGGCGACTAAGCCGACACAGGCCCCGCCGATGATCGGGTGAAGCGGCCGGGGCAGTCGTCCGAGCCAAGCAAATCCTCGGACTTTTCCTTGAAAACAGCCCTCGGCTAATTGAATTGCTTCTGTGTAGGCTAGAGACACTCCGCTCGCCAAAAGTCCCAATCCCATGTACAGAGGCAGTTCTAGGGGGCTGCGGACATCGTAGACTGGCAAAGAAAAGGCTGGCTGAGAGCCCAAGCAGATTTGAGCGATGAGCGCGGAAACTACGGCGGAGAGCAAGACAACGCTGACTGACGAAGTAGCGAAGGTGCTGCCGAGCACGACTTCTAAGGCAAAGAAGACTCCGGCGATGGGAGAGTTAAACCCGGCGGATAAACCTGCAGCAGCTCCGGCGCCCAGGAGCAAGCGCTGCCGTTCTGGGGAGAGCTGTAAGACTTGAGCCAGCAGCATTCCAAAGTTGGCGCCGATTTCGACGCTGGGGGCTTCCGGGCCGAGGGAGGCGCCGGTGCCGAGGGAAACTGAGGCTGCCACCATTTTGGTGATGGGTTTGAGAGGGGAGAGTTCTTGCAGGCCGCGGGTGGCTGCAATTAAGGAAGACATATTCGGGCCAAAGTCCCGAAACCGCCACCGCATCAGCCCGATGATGACTCCGCCGAGGGTGGGAATGCAGGCTAGCGTCCAAGAGCCTTTCGACGCGATCGCCCCCATGAAGTCTTCCAGCATCAGGCTGTGGATGAAGTGGATGAGGTAGTGAAATGTGACGACGCCTGCGCCCGTAACTCCCCCGATGACTAGGGAGAGGATGAGCAGGAGGGTTTCTGGGCTGGGGTGCAGGCGGTTGAATAGCGGGCTTAGTCGGGAGGCTTGGGGAGTTGCTGCGGTTGGCCCGGGTGGCGGCAGATCCACAGGAGGGATGGCTCTCATTTAGCGGTTAATTCTTCGGTGAGAAGTTATATAATATTACAATTTATTTCTTATTTTCATTTTGAGTGATTTTAGGGGAATTGACAACTTATATTAAGGCGTATTTTAGGGTAAATTTTTTGGGCTGGCCGCTGGGGTGGAATGACTGATTCTGAGAGTCAGCAGATTTTAGGTCATTGTATACTCAGTTACAGTCAAACTTAGATACACTCTGGCGATAATGCTAATTAACTATATTTACCCTGTGGGTGGTTAGGCCGATCGCATCAGTGAACGGGTAATATCATATAACTCAGTAAAAAACAACTTTCAAATTAAAGAATTGGCGATTTGAGATTTTATCTTAAAACCACCAATCTCAAAGCTCCAATTTTAAATCCCTCCATCGCGGATAATATCACATCGGTTGTTGAGTGGGCGGGATTCTTGGTCTGGGTTTGGCGATCGACATTAGCGGATCGCCGATGGTGGCGACTTTCCAGGGTGGGGATTCTAGCTGGCGTGCTGCGATTAAAAAGGGTGCTCCTCGCTTTAGGCGATCGACCATTAATTTAGGTGGAATAAAGGCAGATAAAAAAGGTTCGTTGACGCTGCCGACATAGGCGTAAGCACCATTTTCTAGCCACATTCCGGCAACGGTGTTTGTGTCATCTGGGGCGGCTGCTGACCAACTGTGGATCATGTGGATTGCTGCGGGAAATTGGAGTTTTGGTATGTCTTTAACTGATGCGTCGCCGTTGCCGACTTGGAATGATTTTGGATAGCCCTTGGAATTCATTAATATTAAGTCAAATGTCCACGGTTTTGAGGCTAAACTCCGCCACTTTTCCAGGCTAGATTCTGGTTTCTGCACTACTTCGACATTTAAACCTATGGTTTTTAGTCCGCTAGCTGCTTCCTCCATTTCATATTTGGCCCAATTTCCTTCCTTGGGGTAACTGTCATAAAGCATGGCTGTTTCGGTATCGAGAAATATGGCACACATGGCTTGATAGATCGATCGCACTTCCGAGCCGTAAATCCAGCCGACAGCCGCCCAGCGTTCGCCGTTGGGGTGTCTTCCCAAACCGTCGGTAACAGCTAGTTGTTCGTCGGGTTTTTCAGGAGATTGATATTTGACTGCTAGTTGGCGTACAATGGTTATTGTGTCGATCGGGTCTGCGAGTTGAGAATAAAAATATCCGGTTGATTCGACGGCTTTTGTAACTGCTAGTTGCAGAGTTTTCCACTGTGTGTTATTGAGGGTATCGTTGGGTTTTCCCAAGTTGCCTTCTAGAAATACTAAAGGTTGACCGTGAGCGGCTGCTAAGGCAACTGCTGCTGAGCGTGCGGGGTCGTTTTCTGATGTGATTACTACTCCTGGGGGTTCCCAGCCGAGTTGCTTCCATTTTGCTTTTAAGGTTTGAGTATCGGTGGCATTCCAAGCTGCTGCTGCGCTGTTGAGCATTAATTGTTGGAGTTTTTGATTTTGTGGCAGTTGCTGTTTGATGCTTGGCAAACGGACTATTTCTTCGGGTTGAAAGCGCTGCAAAAACATGGGCGCATATTTTTTGTCTTCGATGAGAATAGGCCAGTTTCCTTTGAGGTTCCATTTTTGGATTGCTGCTAAGAAGGTGGCTTCGTCTGGTACTAAAACTACGCGGTTGACTGTTGGTATGTTGTCGCGGACGATGGCTGTTCGGAGGCCTGTTTGAATGGGCCAGGGTTCTTGTTTGGCTGAGGCGGGAAGTTGAAAGGGTTTTTTGAAAAGGCGATCGCATCCGACACCGATTATTGCTAAGCTTACAATAAGTGCGATCGTCAGGAATTTAAATTTTAACTTTTTTTTCATAAGGGGAAGGGGAAGGAAGGAACTAGGTTATAAATACGAACAATTATCGAAAAATTTTTAGGGGCTGCAAGCGGATGTTTCGAGGCGCGGGACAAAGGAAGATTGTAAGTGCGATCGGGCTGGCAACTTTTAGTATTATTGCCTTAGCAACTACAGGTTTAATAATTTTCGCAGCGAACCGTTCGTCAGTCAAGCATCAAGTCGGGCAATTGCTGACAGCGAGGGAATGTCAAGGTTGCAATCTTTCCGGGGCGAATTTGAGCGAAGTTTTTCTAGAAGGCGTCAATTTAGAAAAAGCCAACCTGAAAGATGCCAATTTGTGGAGCGCACATTTGGTAAACGCTAACTTGAAACAGGCAAATTTGGCTGGGGTTTACCTGATAAGCAGCAATTTGGTAGGGGCGAATTTGGAAGCAAGCAATTTAGAAAATGCGTTTTTAGAGGATGCTTATTTGGGAGGGAGTAATTTAAAAAAGGCTAACTTAAAAGGTGCTTTTATGAAAGGTAGTTTTCTGGTAAATGCTGACTTGGAGGGGGCTAATTTGGAGGGTGCTAATCTGTGGATGGCTAATCTGGAAAGTGCTAATTTGAAGGGTACTAATCTGAGAAATGCTTGGCTGTTGGATAGTAATTTAGAAGGGGCGGATTTAAAGGGTGCGGTGATGCCTGATGGTACGCGGCATGAATGAAAGTCAGTTGATAGTTGTCAGTTGATAGTTGTCAGTTGTCATTAATCAGAGCAGAGGGCGATCGCACCTGCAACCTTCATTTCTGGTTATTTGGTGAGGAGATGAAGGGGTGAGGTGCGATCGCTACTCTAATAGCGAGTGGCTATCGGGCTGATGGAGCAAATAAGGTCGTTGAGAGAGATGAGAGGTTAAAAATACAGAGTTTCGAGCATTAGCAACAACAAATTTTACCATCACGTCGGCTGCTTTCATCATCCATCTAACTCAACTTGATTTACATACGTTCTGCAAATCTTTGAACAGCTTTTGGCGCGAAAGCAGCAACTAAAAAAGCAGTTGTAATGTATTTGCCCTCAGAATCATTGCTAGTTATTGTTATTGCACCAAACACAATCGCTGCAATCAGCGCAATAAAACTCATGGCTCGCATTGTCGAGTATTTTCCATTATCCTCTTGCAAAACTTGTGCAAAATCTTTTCCGCGATCGGCATCGTTTGCTTGAGTCTCAACCATAGAAGAATTTGTCATTTGATTAACCTCATAAATATACATAGAAATGGTAAGTAACCATCGGGCAGGCAGAATGCCTACTTGTTGAATTTTTAGGTGGAAGTTCCCCCACGGAGGGGGCAACTTCTGTTTAGGCTATGGCGTTGAAATAAGACTGGGCGAACTCCGCGATGAGGTCGGCTTTGTCCAGTCGATTCACTATTTTTCGGGCGTTATAGAAATCGCGATCGGCGCCAACAATAAAATTACTCAAACCTACACCCGTAAAGCTACCATCGCGCATTCCCCGAACTATAATCATCGCAGCAATTTCAGGAAGAGCCGCTTTTTCAGGATTATCTACCAAATTAATTCCCAGTTTTTCACTCCAGCTTTCATAGTTGCGACGACCTGTAATTTGGACAAAACCTCTGCCTTTAAAGCGAGGGCCATCACCGGGTTCAGTATTTCCTAAATCTTCGCGACCTTCATAATCCGACCCATCAGCTAATTCCATCATGAACCGTCCCAAAAGGGATTCATGTTGGGCCGTTGCAAAAACATAGGCAATTTGCCCTAGATCGACAACTCCATCGTTGAGACATCGATCGAGAATAAGAGGCAAATTTTTCTTAGCAAAGGGACGAATTTCCGACGGGGATTGAGCGATATCTAAAATACGATCGACGCCAGGAAAGCCACCGGGCATATCCCACATCTTAGCTGTGCGACTAACTATTGCGATTTCTTCTGGCTTCACCTTCAGCAACTCGGCCCAGGTATTGCGATCGACTTTTCCAGTAACTTGTAGTCCGCCGGGGACAAATTGGCTTTTATTAGCAGGGCGCATCCGTTGAAATTGTTCGACTGCTGCTTTTGTGACAGACCCAAAAAGTCCGTCAATTTTGGCATCTTTGGGTAATAATCCCCAATCTTTCAAGCGCCTTTGCAGGATTTCTACCTCGTCAATCAGGTGAGGGCTATCAATAATCCCGTCATTGATTTGTAACTCGACTTTTTTAATGGTCATATTCAGTTCTCCAAGTAGTAATGATGTTTGTAGTAAGCACTTCAGTCTTTTGTTGCAGGTTTGGGAAAAACGCGGACTAAAGTCCTCACTACAAACTTTTTTTATTCAGGGGCTTTACCGGACGCAATTTTAATTGCAAACGCAGTAAGTTTTTCGGCTATTTAGAAATTCGATGCAGCCACATTGTTGCAGTAGATTCGATCGTGCTACTGTCCCAATTGTCATAAAAAGATAAAGCTTCACGCAAACTAGAGGCATTGCCCGCGGAGGATATCAATTTACCGCTGTATAACTTGTTTTCGCCCTTGTTATCTGGTGAAAATCGGGAATTTTTCCGATAGCCTGAGTGGAACCATTCTCCTGCTGGGTCATTCACAAAAAAGTCACCACTGGCGTTATAACCGCGAATAACTAGAATGTGACCTGAATTCGTCCAAAAACCGTGCAATATACAGATCTCGCCAGAATCGAGAGAGCGAGTGATGTCTGAAAGACTTCCCTTTAATGTCAACTTATCTCTCAACCCTAAACCCTCTAACAATCTTTTGATGCCATCGGGAGAACCGTGATCTATTCCCAGCCGATCGAAACGTTTTTTAACATCATCCTCGTACTGTGCAAAGGGGCCTAAATCTGCAGCTTGAAAGTATTTCAGACACATTGCCGAACTTGTAGCACCGCAAGTGCGCCAGGGTTCAATCTCGTTATCTTCTTGACTGAAATACGGAACGTTATGATTAATAGACATAATTTAACTCAAGGTAAGTGTTGTAAATGATTGATTTGGCTTCAGCTCGTTTGTTTTAGCTGATATTTATACAGTAGCGAGTTGTTATTGTACGGTCTATATAGATAACCTAAGTTGTTAAAGTTCAATACAAAAATAAAAATAATGAGGCAAGCTGAGTTTAAATAAGTAAACCTCAGTAAACTTCAGGTTATACTCAAGATCCAATTAAAATTTTTTAACCTTATGAATTTTGAAGAAGCGCTGAAACTCGCAGATACAGCCGTATTTACCAAAACAAACAGACACTTAAAAGATATAGAAGTAATAATTCTGACAGGATCTTGGAACGGTCATGAGTATCATAAGATTGCAGAGACTTACGGATATGCTGCCGAATACCTGATGCAAGATGTGGGCCCCAAGTTATGGAAGCTGCTTTCTGAAGCTTTGGGGGAAAGGGTCAGTAAAAAAAACTTTCAAGCGGCATTGGAAAGGCGATCGCTCTTGCAGTCAGAGACAGTCGCACAGCCAATTGCAGTTACAAGCACTCCTTTATGCCAAGATTGGGGTGAAGCGCCGGATGCCTCATTTTTTTTCGGTCGCAGTCTAGAACTAAACACTCTCAGTCAATGGATACTCCACGATCGCTGTCGCTTGGTGGCGCTGTTGGGTATGGGAGGTATTGGTAAAACGGCTCTGACTGCTAAACTGGGAGAACAAATTCAGGGTGGTTTTGAATACCTAATTTGGCGCAGTCTCCGCCATGCACCTCCCTTACTCACAATCTTGACTGAGTTGAATTCATTTGCAAGCAGTTCCCAAGACACGCAACTTCCAACCACTGTAGACGAGCAAATTTCTTCCCTGCTCAAGAGTTTGCGCGATCGCCGTTGTTTGCTAATCCTAGATGATTGGGAAATGATTTTGCGAAGTGGAGACATTGCTGGGTACTACCGAGACGGTTATCAAGGGTACGGTCAACTACTGCGGCGAATCGGAGAAGAGCGGCATCAAAGCTGCTTGTTACTCCTATCGCGAGAAAAACCTGTAGAGATATCCTCTTTAGCAGGCGAAACCTTACCTGTGCGTACATTACAAGTTAAAGGCTTAAAACAAACAGAGGCAAAAATGCTTTTGGCGGCCATTGGGTTTTCTGCCTCAGAAAACGGCTTAGATGAACTGATACAAATATACCGAGGTCATCCTGCTGCACTGAAATTTACTGGTACCACAATTCAAGAGTTGTTTAATGGCAATATTAGTCAATTTATCGCTCAAAGCTCCTTAGTTATTGGCGATATTTTTGGCAATCTACTTAACGAACATTTTCAGCGGTTATCAGATGTAGGAAAAGCTGTGATGTACTGGCTGGTAATTGAACAGCAGCCGATTTCCTTGAACCAATTGAAAGCAAAATTATCAGCCGACGTTTCTAGTTCAGAATTACTAACAGTATTAGAATCCTTGGTAAGACGTTCCTTAATCGAAAAAGAGCTTTCCCCTTCGAGTGCTGAATCCAAATTCACTCTCGAACCTGTGATGATGAAATATGTTACTCATAAACTTGCTGAACAAATATGTCAAAATCTTCGAGAAGCAATGCAAGCGGAATCTCTCGAACACCTAGGTTTAATCGGAAGTCATGGTTTAGATGAAAACCCGGAAATAGACGGTGCTAAAACTACTCAGCAAAACCCGATGTTCAATATAATTAGAGAGCGTTTGAACTTGACACTGGGGAGTCCTTTTCAAAAGCCGCTAGAAGAACTTTTATTAAAATTGCGTAAATCTCCTTCTCAAGCTGGTAACTACGCTGAAAAAAATATTTTAAAACTGCTGGGAGAAACAGAAAGATGACTTCAAGTAGCTTAATTTATCCAGGGTTTTTACTTCAAGGTCGCTATCAAGTGATCGATCGCATTGGCGGCGGTGGCTTTGGCGATATTTTTGAAGTAGATGATGGTGGTATTATCAAAGTATTAAAAGTTTTGAATTTGGATAACTTTAATAACCCAGATATTAAGCAAAAAGCCACCATTTTATTTCAGCGAGAAGCAGAGTTCTTAATGAGCCAAAGGCATCCTGGCATTCCTCGTGTAGAAACAGACGGCTCTTTTACTTGGCCTGAAGGTAGTAGCAAACCGTTACCATGTCTGGTAATGGAGAAAATACCAGGCCAAAATTTACAAGAGTGGATGTTAGCAAGAGCTAATCAACCAATAACTACAGAAACAGCCATTGAGTGGTTAACTCAACTAACACAAATTCTCAATTTACTGCACGACCAGCAGTATTTTCACCGAGATATTAAACCGTCCAATATCATGTTAAAACCCGATGGAGACTTGGTATTAGTAGATTTTGGTGCGGTGCGAGAAGTAACAGAAACTTACCTGCGACAGCAAAAAGAAAATTATACTGGAACTGCGATTATTTCCGCTGGTTATACGCCCAGCGAACAAGCAGAGGGTCATGCAGTACCGCAATCTGATTTCTTTGCTCTAGGACGTACTTTTGTTTATTTACTGACAGGAAAAGTGCCCATCGATTTACCTAAAAATCCTGACAATGGTGAATTGATATGGCGAGATAAAGCAACGCAAGTTTCACCGCATCTGGCAGATTCGCTCGACCGAATGATGGCGATTTTTCCCGGAAAGCGACCGCAAACTTGCCAGGAAATATTGCAAATTTTGGCAGGGGTAAACTCGCGATCGCACTTGGAAAGCTTGGCGCAACCAGTGCCAGAAATTAATTATTCGATAGAACCCAGTAAAACGCATCCTATCAAGGAGCGGCTAAATTTTAACTGGGTAAGTAAACTAGCTCTAGGTAGCTTATTTTTCCTAGGCGGTTTGTGGACGCTATCACCCCAAATAGTATTTTATTTTAACAAACAAGGTTTTTTAACTTACAAAGACAAACGTTTAAATACTGCGGAATTATATTATAAAACCGCTCTCTTATTTCAACCTAATTACGGCAAGACTAACTATAATTTAGGCGTGCTTTATGAAGACAAACACGAGTATGGAAAGGCTCGCGCTGCCTATCAAATTGCGGTAAATGCTGGATTTAATCAAGCTTTGAATAATTTGGCACGGTTAGAAATTTTAGACAAACAATATGCAAAAGCTCTACCGCTGTTAGAAAAAGCTTTGCCACTTGCTAAAGATGACAAAATTAAGTATGCCGTCTACAAAAATTTAGGTTGGGCGCAGTTGGAGTTAGGGCGATATGAAGAGGCTAACAATAATCTGAAGAAAGCGATTAATATTTCTAGCGATCGCTCTGTTGCTTACTGTCTGGAAGCTGTTCTTTTAGAACGTCAAGGAAATCAACAAAAATCTCGATTTAATTGGAAAAAATGCTATAATAATTTGTCCTCTGAATTTCCTGAAGAACAGAGATGGGTGCTGCAAGAATTTAGCAAAAATTTTGAAAATTTACAGTTATAGCGTATCCCCGATAGTCCGGCAGGGGTTTAAACCCCTGCCTCAAAGCACAAGTCCTCTAAAAGAGGACTAATAGACACTTTCACAGTCTATTCGATTGTGAAGCGGGCGCGAAAAATGACAAATAAAGGAAATATCAAACCCGGATTTTATACCAGTCCTCTTTTAGAGGACTTTGGCTAAAAGCCCCGTGGGTTTAAACCCCAGGCCGTATTTGAGGCCCGATCGATATTCCCGCTCGAGTTAACACGACGAAAGGCACTGCCTAAGTCCCTATAGGGATATATCGCTCCGGGATGTACTTGATAAATGTGGAATGTGCTGTAACTCCTGTTATAGATAATTTAGGTAATGAAAAATAATCCTCCATCCAAGTTGACACTAATCAGTCTCAAAAGCAAAACATTTACTTACTTTGTTATTTTTGGGCTAACACCTTTAATTTCGATCGCAACAGCCTCAAAGGTTTATCCTGTAATTAATAGATTGACTCCCCAAGTTTCCGATCTCTCTCAACAAGAAATGCTAGCGATCGACTGTGACGATTATACTGCCGATCCTCGCGGGCCTCTGGATGTCTTAATTCCTTATATTATCAGTCCTCGGCGCACTTTATTGCTGAACGATCGACCGAAATTGCGTTGGAATAAAGTTCCCGGTGTTAATAATTATACTGTTAGTTTAGTGAAGGGCGATCGGGCAATTTGGGAAACAAAAGTTAATGGAAATGAAGTAGTGTATCCGGGAACACCACAACTGGAACCGGGATTTGTGTATTTACTGGTGGTAAAAGCTGAGAACGGCAGGACATCGGACGAGGAAAAACTGCCCGATCGCAGCTTCCGAATGCTACCAACGACCCAAAAGCAACTGGTGAAAGGGGCGATCGAGCAAATTAACAGTCAAAAAATTGCCGAGAAAACCAAAGCTTTGCAACGTGCTTATTTTTACATCGGTTCCGATTTGAAATCTGAGGCGATCGAGACATTGGAAGCATTGGTAGCAACGGGTTTTCAAGAAGCTATTGCCTATCGCAAGCTCGGCGATTTATTCTGGGAAGAAGGGGTGACATTGCTGGCAGAGAGCAATTATCTAAAAGCACAGGAATTAGCTAGTGCAGCCAAAGACATCGGGGAGCAAGCGCAGTTAGAGGAGGCTTTGGGGGAGTTGTACGGGGCGATCGGCGAAAAGCAAGAAGCACTTCGCTGGTTGACGCAAGCCATAAACAGTCACAAAGCTTTAGGAAATACGCCAAGAGTCAAGGAAATTGAAACGCAGATTGCCAAACTCAAGGCAAGTTTGGCAAAACCGCAACGCTTTGCCGGAGGATTGGGGAGTTAATTTAGAGAAAATTTTGATTTTTTCCGGAGAACAGTTTTTAGAGTGAGTATGAAATTGGAAATCATGAGGTGAGAGGCAAGAACGAAAATGAGTAATGAAAAATCTGCGAGTCAGGTAGCTGAGGAATTAGTTTCTGTACCAAACGGGTTGAGGCCTGGTGCTGGAGAAACTATTTTAATTTCTGGTGTAGCAGCTAGCACTCCGGACACACCACCAATGAAAGATCCTCCTAGTGTCAGACCAGACCACCCAGGTAATATAGCCGCTCGTAAGCTGTTACGCATTTAAATTGGAAAATCGGGACAGGCTAGAAGCCCGTTCCACAAGAGTTTTATTGATTTTTGACACACAGTTTAAATATAGAACAGCTTACAGGTTAGGAATTTCTTGTTCTTAAGGCAAATGACCTATTGAGGTAAACTTGTTTGGGGTTAGCTAAAAGTGAGGGAATTATCTTTGATATCAACTTTTATTTTTTGCTACCTGCTTTTGCTCGGCTCCCCCCTGTTACAAAGATCGAATGCTTTAGCGCTGGAAGTGCCAGAACAAGCACAAAATGCCCAAAATACTAAAACTGAAGCAGATAGACTGTTTCAACAGGGGAACGAGCAATTAAATAGCGGCGAGCTACAAAAATCACTGGAAACCTACCAACAAGTTTTGGAGATTAGGAGAAAAATCGGCGATCGCCCAGGTGAGGGGGAAGTTCTTCACAAAATAGGCGTTGTTTACCACTATCTCAATCAATATCATCAAGCAGTAGAGTTTTATCAAAAAGCATTAGAAGTGCGTCGAAATTTAGGCGATCGTACTGGGGAAGCAGCTACTCTCCACAATCTTGGAGACGTATATGGATTATTAGGCGAATACCAAGCAGCGTTAGAAGTATTGCAGCAAGCTCTCGTTATTCGTCAAGAGTTTAACGATCGAGCAGGAGTTCGTAACACTCTCAATCATCTTGGTGCTGTTTATCAAGAAATGGGGGATTATTATCGTGCTTTAGAGTTCTATCAAAAAGCTCTTACTATTAGTAGAGAAGAGAGAGATCGAGCTGGTGAAGGACGTGCCTTAGCCAATCTTGGAATAATTTACGGAAATTTGGGAGAGTATGTTCGTGCTTTAGAGTTTTATCAGCAAGCGTTAGCGATATTTGAAATTTTAAATAATCCTACTTATAAAGCTGATATTCTCGATCGAACTGGTTCAACCTATAGCGAACTGGGTCAATACTCGGAAGCACTAAACTTATATCAACAAGCTTTAGCTACTTATCAAGCAACAAATAATAAACGAGGCATGGGAACAACTCTTCATAACATTGGTTTGGTTTATGTTAAAATGAGTCAGTATGCCCAAGCATTAAACTCCTATCAGCAAGCTTTAATTATTAGGAAAGAGATTGGCGATATTACAGGATTTGGAAAGACCCTTAACAATTTAGGCGTAGTTTACCAGCAGTTAGGTCAGTATTCTCAAGCCATAGATGTCCTCAAACAAGCATTGTCAATTTTCCAAAAGCTTGGCAATCGTAAGGATGTAGGTGATACCCTGGACAGTTTAGGTACAGTTCATCAAATAATTAGTCAATATTCCCAGGCTTTGCAATTATATCAGGAATCTTTAGCAATCCGTAAAGAAGTAGGCGATCGCCCTGGAGAAAGAATTACTCTCAGTAACATTGCTGACGTAATCTCCAAACAAAATCAACCAGAATTAGCCATAATTTTCTATAAAGAATCTGTCAACATTACCGAATCAATTCGCACCCAATTACGCTCTCTCCCCGCCGAACAACAGCGCTCTTATACAACAACTGTCGCCGATACCTACCGCCGTCTCGCCGATTTATTACTGCAACAAGACCGAGTTTTAGAAGCACAACAAGTCCTCGATTTACTCAAAATTCAAGAAATAGAAGATTATCTCCGTTCCGTTCGGGGAAACGAACAAACGGCACAAGGCATTCCCTTAACTCCTCAAGAACAGCAAATTCGCAACAGGCACAAGGAAATTTTAAATAGAGAAATTCAACTAGGCAGAAAGCTTGCTGAATTAGAAAAAATTCCCGTAGCTAACCGCACCTCCCAACAGCAACAAGAAATCGCCAATCTCAGGCAAATGCAGCAGGAAATGCGCGGCACATTCAATGAATTTATTAACTCCGCTGAAATTGTTGCTATTGTCCGACTACTCAGCCCTAATGCTAGAGTACAAACTGTGAATCTAGCTCAACTCAATACCATACGGGGAGACCTATTGCAGCGGTTAGAAAAAAAAGCCGTATTGATTCAGCCTTTAATTTTAGAAGACCGTTTAGAATTGGTAATAACAACTGCTGACTCTCCCCCATTCCGACGTACTGTAGCAGTTAAAAAACAAGAACTCAATCAAGCAATTGTGGAATTTCGCATGGCTTTGGAAGATCCCACATCCGATGCCACAATCCCAGCTAAGAAACTTTATAATTGGTTAATCAAACCCCTAGAAGACGATCTGACTGAAGCACAAGCTAAAAGCATTATTTATGCTCCTGACGGACAGTTGCGCTACATTCCTCTAGCAGCTTTATATGATGGTAAACAATGGTTGGGGCAGCGGTTTGCCATTAATAATATTACTGCTACGAGCCTCACAAAATTCAATGTAGAAACGGCTTCTCAACCTCGCATTTTAGCTGGTGCTTTTGCTGCGGGTCGTTATAATATTGAACGGGGGTCTACTCGATTTGGTTTGTCTGGTTTGCCATTTGCGGGGCTGGAAGTAGAAAATTTAGCTGCGATGATGCCAGGAACTACAAAATTAATAGATCGGGAATTCAATCGTGCCACAATGATTCCCCGCTTGCCAGATTATAACATTATTCATTTGGCAACTCATGCTATGTTTGTTACCGGACAACCAGAAGATTCGTTTATTTTGCTAGGTGATGGGGCTGTAATTACCCTGCCCGATATTCAAACTTTAAACCTACTAAATGTAGACTTGGTAGTATTGAGTGCTTGCGAGACGGGGATAGGTGGTAAACTAGGTAATGGAGAAGAAATTTTAGGTTTTGGCTACCAGATACAGGAAACAGGAGCAAAAGCTGCGATCGCTTCTTTATGGAAAGTACATGATGGCGGTACTCAAGCATTGATGATTGCTTTTTATACGGCGTTGCTGTCAGGAAATAAGAAGGCAGAAGCTTTGCAAAAAGCGCAAATTGCCTTAATTACAGGTGATGATTCGGTGTTCGGTCGATCGGCCAATTTATCAATTTTAGCTCAAACTCGCAGCGGTTTGAAACCGTCAGTGGCCAGTCGTTTGCATCATCCATACTACTGGGCACCGTTTATTCTAATTGGTAATGGTCTTTAAACAGTTGACTGTTGACTGTTGACTGTTGACAGCGAGGTTTTTAGATCGAACTTTTAATAAATGCCCGGAATTAGTTTTTTTACTCGCTGTTGGTAATCTGAATACTCTGGATATTTTTGGGTTAACCAGGTTTCTTCTCGGTTGGCTTTGATCTCGAAAAGTATTATTAATAGTGCGCTGGCTATTAAGTGGGATATGCTCATTTGAAAAAGTGTCCAGCCGAGGGCTGCTAAAATTAAGCCGCTGTATAATGGATGCCGCACTATTTCGTAAATGCCTGTTTGGACTAATTCTCCATCTTCTCTGGGATATGGTAAAGGTGTGAGGTTTTTTCCTAAGTCTATCAATCCTTTGATGATGAAAATTAATCCGGTTAAGCCGAGAATACTGGCCATAAACCAGATAATATAAAGTAAGTGGGTTGATTGAATTTTTAATCCTGGCAGTTGATAAACTGGTAAGATTACAAATCCTGTGAGCAATCCTCCTTGAAGCAAAACTAAATATTCGCCGCGGCTGTTATTGCGCCAGCCTTCGCGTGTGAAGCCCCAGTCAGTTAAGATTTTCATAGTAAGACAAAGGAAGAAGGAAGGCACGACACTGATTTTGACACGGATACACGGATTAATTATCGAAGGTGAAGAATCGGAAGAAGGCAGTGAACTGTAGGTTGGGTAGACCGAAGTAAAAACAACCTACAGTCAACAGTCAACAGTCAACAATTAACAAATTTATTCTCGCCAAGGACGAGTCATTAGTTCTAATTGATTGACTTCATCTTGGCTCAAATTCCAGCCTAATGCGCCTGCATTTTCTTGGGCTTGTTTGGCAGTTTTGGCGCCGGGAATGGGGATGACTCCGTTTTGGCATATTAACCAGTTTAGGGCAACTTGGGCGGGCGTGCGATCGCGCTTTCGGCCCATTTTCCGCAGGGTGGACATGACTAATTCGATTTTTTCGATGCCGCTTTTACTGAAGCGGGAGTCCATTTTGCGGGCTCCTGTAGGTTGTTCTTGGGCTGTGTATTTGTCGGTGAGCAATCCTTGGGCTAAGGGGCTGTACGCTAAAATTGTGACGCCCAATTCGCGGGCTGCACTCACAATTCCTTGTTTTTCTACTTGCCGCGACAGCAATGAGTAGCGGACTTGATTTGTTGCTAGGGGAACGCCTCTGGCTGCTAGTATTTTGTGGGCTTGCCGCATCTGTTCTACTGAATAGTTGCTGACTCCTACTGCTTGAATTCTGCCTTGTTTGACTTCCTCGGCTAAGGCGTTCATTAGGGTTTCTTGACTCAGTAAAAAAGTGAAGGGCCAGTGCACTTGGTAGAGGGCTATTTGTTCTACTTGCAAGCGTTTTAAGCTGGCACTCAAAGCGTCGGAAACTGATTTTCCTGTAATCCGCCAAGGTACGGGGCCGAATTTTGTGGCTATTTGCACGGGTTGGGTGGTTTTTTTGAGAAACTGCCCCAGCAATTCTTCTGACAAGCCGTTACCGTAGACTTCGGCTGTGTCGAAAAAGTTGACTCCGCTGTCTAGGGATGTTTTGAATGCTGCTTCGACTTCGGCGGCGCCGTAGTTGCTGCCGTAGTTCCAAAATAGTTTGTCGCCCCAAGCCCAAGTTCCGACGCACAGGGGAATGACGGCTGGGCCATTTTGTCCTAGGGTAATGGTTGTCACGGTTGGTAAATCCACAATTCTTTATTGTCTATTATTTTTCTATAAATAGTCGCGATCGAGCTTCTAGCCTGGGGAGGAATGGCGGCTGGTGGCGGGTATCTCAGTTACTATAAATGAGTCATGCTGTGTTTATTTGAATAGTTATGTCGATCGACCGTTTGCCAGATTCTAGATTAACAGATTCCGCGACTCCTGCTATCAAAAGAGTTACCCTCGCGACTATGTTCCGGTTGGGTTTGTTTCAGATGGGATTGGGCATGATGTCGATTTTGACGCTGGGGGTGCTCAATCGCGTCATGATTAAAGAGTTGGCGATTCCGGCTACTGTGGTGGCGGGTACCCTGGCGATGCACCAGTTTGTCGCGCCGGCTAGGGTGTGGTTTGGGCAAATGTCTGATGCTAAGCCTTTGTTTGGCCATCACCGCACGGGTTATGTGTGGGTAGGAAGCGTTTTGTTTGTGATTTCTGCTTTTTTGGCGGTACAGGTGATGTGGCGCTTGGGCAGCAGTTTGGAGGCTGTGGGGTGGACTACTCCTACTTACGGTTGGGTGGGTTTGTTGGGTTTGATTTTTGCACTTTACGGTATTGCTATTTGTTCGAGTTCGACTCCTTTTGCGGCTTTGTTGGTAGATGTTTCGGATGAGGAGGATCGATCGAAGTTGGTGGGTGTGGTGTGGTCGATGCTGATGGTTGGTATTATTATCGGGGCGATTGTTAGCAGCGGTTTGCTGAAGCAAATTGATGGGGATGTGCCGCGAGAAGTTTTGCAGGCTTCGATTAATGGTTTGTTTGTGAAGGTGCCGGCGCTGGTTTTGCTGTTGGTGGGGATTGCCACTTTTGGGGTTGAGAAAAAGTATTCGCGCTACGGGGCGCGATCGTCCGCAGTGAATCGAGAAGATAAAATTACTCTGGGAAGTGCGCTGCGGATTTTGACTGCTAGCCGCCAAACCGGTTTGTTTTTTACTTTCCTGCTGATTATGACAATTTGCTTGTTTATGCAGGATGCGGTTTTGGAACCTTACGGCGGGGAAATTTTTAAGATGCCGATTTCGGAAACTACTCGGTTGAATGCTATTTATGGTACTGGTACTCTGATCGGTTTGAGCGCCACTGGTTTTTTAATTGTGCCGCGCATTGGCAAGCAAAATACGATTAGGTTGGGCTGTTTGTCGGTGGCGGCTTGTTTTGGTTTAATTATTTTATCTGGATTTACTGGTAATCCAATTGTGTTTAAGTCGGCTTTAATGTTTTTTGGTTTTGCTTCAGGTATTACTACGACTGGTGCGCTGAGTTTGATGTTGGATTTGACTGCTGCAGAAACTGCTGGGACTTTTATTGGCGCTTGGGGTTTGTCGCAGGCGATGGCGCGAGGTGTGGCGACGATTAGTGGCGGTGCTATTTTGGATTTGGGCAGAAGTTTGTTTGGGGTGCCGATGTTGGCTTACGGGTTGGTGTTTGCGGTGCCGGCGGCGGGTATGATTCTGGCTGTTTGGTTGTTGGGTAGGGTGGATGTTCGGGAGTTTCAGGATAATGCTAAAAGTGCGATCGCCACTATTCTTGAAAATGAATTAGACTAAGGTTTTGTCAGTTGTCAGTTGGCATTTGTCAGTTGGCAGTTGGCAGTTGTTAGTTGGCAGTTGTAATAACGAATAACCAACAACGAATAATCAATAACCAATAACTAAGAACGAATAACTAATGACTAATTTTTGGGATTCTATTTTAAGTTTTGCACGGGTTACTGTCGAGAGAGTCGGACAGCAGTTGTTGCAAGATTTCGGTTCCGCGCAAGCGGATGAAAAGGATGACGGGAGTTTGGTGACGAAATCCGATAATTGGGCGGATGCAGAAATTAGAAGTGCGATCGCATCTGCTTTTCCGAGTCACGGGATTTTAAGTGAGGAGGGCGAACACGTTTTCCCCGATACTGAATGGTGCTGGGTTGTAGATCCTTTGGATGCTACCACTAATTTTGCTAGGGGAATTCCGATTTGGGGTATTTCTTTGGGTTTGTTGTATCGCGGAACCCCGGTTTTTGGCTGCGTGCATTTGCCGCCAATTAATCAGTCTTTTCACGGTTTTTATGCACCTGATTTTACGGGCGGCGTGTTTGACAATATGCCTCAAGGTGCTTTTTTAAACGGGCAGCAAATTCGGCCGACTGCTGATAAAATGAGCGGCAATCATTTTTTTAATTTGTGTTCGCGGAGTGTGGGAATCGGGCCTCATCTTCCGAGTAAAGTTCGGATGTTGGGCATGGCTAGTTACAATTTTTTGACTGTGGCTTCGGGTGTGGCTATGGGAGGGGTGGAAGCGACTCCGAAAATTTGGGATATTGCGGGGAGTTGGGTAATTGTGAAGGCTGCTGGTGCGGTTTGGTTGCCGCTGGAAGCCCCGGCTATTTTTCCGCTGGAAGTGGGGAAGAATTACGGCAGGATTTCTTATCCGACTTTGGTGATGAATCGGCAGGAGTTGGTGTCCGTGTTTTTGCCGTTTGTGGAGGCTTGGAAGAAGAAAAAAATGGGGTAATTTACGCGCGAGTGAAGCAATCCCGTAGGAAATCGAGCAATTATTAAATAAAACTGCAGGGCAGGCGTGACGGAGGAGTCTCCCACGCCTGCCCTGCTGTTTGGAAGAAATATACCGACCGATGACCGATGGTTTAAGTATGTCTACTGTTGTCTATTTCTGCCAATCTGCGATCGGGTGGTTTTATTTTACGTCGATCGGGTGATGCGGTGGTGGTACAATTTGTGGTAATGTTTTCACGAGCTATTATCTCTAGGAAATAAAATTATACCCCTTTTCAAGTAGAGGCACAAGGGTAAATAGATTTACTGCGGTGTGGGAAAAAGTAGATGAGTGGTATATTGGCTATGTCGAAGAGTTAGCCTGTGGGAATATCCAAGAATAAACCTGGGAAGAAACTCGGAAAAGTCTGCGGTTGGCGATCGCACTTGATGCAGCCAGCCAAATAACAGATACTAGGATTAGGGACACAACATTGCTGTGTCCCTACTGCAAAATGAATTTATTGCTTCAGGCGATTAATTTCGACAGCACATTAGACAACTTAGCACCGAGATTCTCAACAGCGTCCTGCTGTTTGGGATCTTTCATCGTACCGTCAGCATTAAATGCTTCAAAAGCTTGGGGAATTGCTTTCTGATCCGGGAGCACCAATACGTTAATATTCCCCAGGATCGATCGCAAATGCACTAATCCCCGCAAACCGCCAATTCCCCCTGGGGAAGCACTCATAATTACCGCTACTTTGCCAGTAAATGCCACCAATCCCGGTTCACCCGGTGCTGGGCGCGATACCCAATCGATCGCATTTTTCAACACAGGCGTAATTGAACTGTTATACTCAGGGGAAGCTATCAAAAACCCGTCATGCGCTACCATCAATTCCTTAAATTTGCGGGCATTTTCTGGCATTCCCTCTTTGGCTTCCAAATCTTCGTCAAATAGCGGCATCGGCAAATCGCGCAAATCTACATAAGTAACTTCTGCACCCGCCGCCGTAGCCCCAGCCGCCGCAACTTTTACCAGCAGTTTGTTATAGGATGCTTCGCGGGTACTTCCGGCAAATGCAAGTATTTTTGGTCTGTTTGTCATTGATTTTTTCCTGCTTATTGTTTCCGCGTATAATTGTACTATTCCGAGTGATTCCAAACAAAGTCAGCAATGGGTCTATCTGCCGACAAAACAGGATTGTCACTGGAATTGAGTAAAACCGATCGCATTTTTACATTCCCGACTCCCAAACGCCTCTCGACGCGACTGGGAATGCCGTAACCGTAAATAATGTGTCCTTTCCCCGCCAACACGACAACTTGATAGTCGGGGTTTGCTTTGACAAATTGGGCTATTTTTTCCGCCATAGTTTCGTCCCACAAAACTTGGGCTTGCAAGAATCTTTCAAAAGCCGTACTATTTCCATGTTCTGCCTTTTGGTGTTGCTGGTAAACTTCTAGCAGCAGTTGCCGATATTCGGCGTTATCGGTGCGAATTTCGGATATTGGGGGAATGTGCTTTTTTTCCTCGGCTGTGAGGCTTTCTAAACCTTGACTGGCAACTTTTCTCGTTACTTCGGATGGTGTATTTAAGGCGAGGACAGGTAGTTGATTTTCTTTGGCAAACCGCAAAATGGGGGCGTAAGATTCCCAAGGAAAACGCCATCTGCGATCGTACTCTGTTTGCTCGACTAATTGCTGTTCAGTCAGTTTACCTGCTAAGTAGTTGTCGATCGCACTTTGAAAGGGACGCTGAAACATTTCCATCGCGATCGCAATTTTCCGATTTTGCCGCTGCATTTCTCGGATAATCTTTAGTTGAGCTTGGTGGTCTTCCGCGCTATCGTGGGTTTCTCCCAGGTACACGACTTTTGCCTTCACCAACTGTTGCAGAATCTCTTGGTTAGTGTAAGTCTGCGAAGGTTGAGGGTTCGCCGTCGTTTCGGCTGTCACTACACTGCTGCACAGCAGAAAGATACTCAGCGATAAGGCGCACAGTTTGATGAGTTTGGTTGTTTTCATACAGATATTATGCCGTTTCTCGCAGCAGCAAGCACAGCCGAACTCTACTATTTTAGCTGAGCAGCTAGAAAGCTCAATGCTTAATTTAACTTCATAATTATCCGCCGTTACTTCTAAAAATGTAAAGTTTAGTTGCAGGTACTTGCGCTTCTAGAAGAAGGTGCTACATTAATAATATGAAGCGAACAAAAAGCTTCTCTGACAGATACCAAATCCAGATCTCACAGCGAAGTTCACAATAGAATCTAAGGAGTAAAAACGCTGTTTAATCTCACATCTGTCTCATTAAAAACCAATAGCAGCACCCACCAACAAAGCTGATACTTCCTCAACTAATTAGAGGGGAGCAATGCAACTGAATCCGAGGATTATTGCAACTCCACATCGAAGTTGAAAAAAGAGGAAATCACTCGGTACATATGGCTGGGTGCTGTTGTTGTTAAAAGAGATTTTCGGGTTGTGATGTTTTTTTCAGTAGAGGCAGAGCCTCTAGATATGCGTTACCGGGCAGAGCCGGGTAACGAGCATAAAAGGATAAAAACTAGAAAATTACAGGATTGTCTCGTCTTCCTTTCTCCACGCGGGATCGACAATACAAATAAATATTAGTGGCTCCATACCACAGTTGTAAATAAACTGCTTGGCGTTTGGGGGAATGTAAACTGCATCTCCGGCTTCCACGAATTGATTTTCGTCGTTGATGTGCATTTCCCCAACGCCACTGAGGATGTAGTAAACTTCAGAAGTTGTCAGGAAGTGTAGCGCAGAAGTTTGTCCCGCTGGCAAAGTGGCATGGGCTAAACTGTAACGCAAATCCACAGCTTGTTTGTCTGGATGCAGCAATTCTCGCAGTTGAGTACCGTCGCCAGCAATAAACTCGTCGCAGTCATTTAGCTTTTGAATTAGCATTCTTTCGACACTCCGGAAAATCTCTTTACCACAACTTAAGTTTAATTGAAAGAGCCAGAGATGTTAAGAAATATGTAAAGCGGTGGCCGGATTTTTTAACCGTAAGTTCCTGAATGCGATCGATAATCAGGACAGTCGATCGCATCTTCAGATAAAGCTATTGTAGGCTGAACGGGACACTTGAGGTGGTAGTCGCCGGTGAAAAATACGCAGTTAGCACAAGGGATTTGGTGCATCCGCTGAGCTCGACGCAGGGAGTCGGCGACAGTACGCCCGACACTCAAAAAAAGCAAAAAAACTAAGCCCCAGGCGGAGACAAAACACAGCGGGACTAAAATAGGCTGTATTGCCTTCAGCAGAAAGTAAACCATAGCAAGAAAATTTAGCGGTATAAGCCACACATACATTACAGTAGTGGAATTGCCGATCGATCGACCAAAAAGTTTAGAATCCTTTACAGCTCGATCGAGAAACCGGGCAATTATGGCATGATAAGGAACAGTCCTTAAATAAAATTAGAGGAAATCAGTTATGACTCTGCGATTAGGCGATACAGTTCCCAACTTTACCCAAGCTTCGTCTGAAGGCGAAATCAATTTCTACGACTGGGCTGGGGATAGCTGGGTCGTGTTGTTTTCTCACCCGAAAGACTATACTCCAGTTTGCACCACAGAACTCGGTGCAGTGGCCCGTCTAAAGTCTGAATTTGAAAAGCGCGGCGTCAAAACCATTGCCCTCAGCGTCGATGATGTGGATTCTCACATGGGCTGGATTAAAGATATTGAGGAAACTCAAAATGTCACCCTCAATTATCCGATTTTAGCAGATGGCGATCGTAAAGTCTCCGACATTTACGACATGATCCATCCCAACTCGCTGAACAACTTAACAATCCGCACAGTTTTTGTGATTGATCCGGAAAAGAAATTGCGTTTGAGCATTACTTATCCGGCGAGCACGGGTCGCAATTTTAATGAAATTTTGCGAGTAATTGATTCCTTGCAACTTACGGACAAATACAGCGTTGCGACTCCAGTTGATTGGAAAGACGGCGACGATTGCGTAATCGTACCTTCGATTACCGACCCCGCAGAATTGGCAGAGAAATTTCCCAAAGGTTATACGCCGATTAAGCCTTATTTGCGGATGACTCCTCAGCCGAATAAATAGGTTTAACATTCCTGGACGCACAACCTAAATATTTAGGGTGCGTCTAGCGCACCTTACCTCTATAATTCGCGCCTAAAAATCGTTTGTAGTCAGGACTTTAATCCTTAATCCTAATGAGGATTTTAGTCCTCACTACAAACAAATAAATTGTGCAATCTTGTGTAAACGCTTTAGATTTGAGGAAAGGCAAAATGCTGTCATCAACAATTGTGTTGCGAATCCCGCCCAAATTGCAAATGACAGACGACGAGTTTTTCGAGTTCTGTCAAATCAATAGTGAGTTACGAATTGAACGCAACAAATCCGGAGAATTGCTAATTATGCCCCCTACTGGTTCGGAGACGGGAAATCGCAGCGGTAGCGTCTTTGGAGAGTTGTATATTTGGGCCGGGCAAGATGGAACTGGTATCTGTTTTGACTCCAGTACAGGATTTAAGCTTGCAATGGGTGACAAGTCTCCAGATGCCTCGTGGATTAAACTGGAACGGTGGAATGCTTTGTCACCAGAACAAAAGCAAAAGTTTGCCCCGATTTGCCCGGATTTTGTAGTAGAACTGAGGTCTGCTTCTGACAATCTCAAACCATTGCAAGAAAAAATGCAAGAATATATGAGAGAACCCGGAGTGCAGTTAGGCTGGTTAATTGACCGCAAAAATCGCAGAGTTTATATTTACCGTCCTGGTTGGCCAGAGGAATGTTTGGAGAATCCCGCGACTGTCAGCGGCGACCCCGTTTTGCCCGGATTCATACTCAATATGAGCAAAATTTGGTAGAACTGCTAGCAATAAATATCAACTTATTGTAAAAATTAATCATAGGATACACACACGCCAAAAATATGGATATTAAAAACGGCTTTGTAGGCACAATCGGCAACACACCACTAATTCGCTTAAACAGCTTCAGCGATGAAACAGGCTGCGAAATTCTCGGCAAAGCAGAGTTTCTAAATCCCGGCGGTTCTGTAAAAGACCGGGCTGCTTTATACATCATCAAAGATGCCGAAGAAAAAGGCTTGCTAAAACCGGGCGGCACCGTTGTTGAAGGCACTGCCGGCAATACTGGCATCGGTTTGGCGCACATTTGCAACGCTAAAGGTTACAAATGTTTAATTGTGATTCCCGATAACCAATCTCAAGAAAAAATCGATGCTTTGAAAACCTTGGGCGCTGAAGTTCGGACTGTTCCCGCTGTTCCTTATAAAGACCCGAATAATTATGTCAAATTGTCGGGAAGAGTGGCTGCAGAAATGGAGAATGCTGTCTGGGCAAATCAGTTTGACAATTTAGCCAATCGCCGAGCTCATTACGAGACAACTGGCCCGGAAATTTGGGAACAAACCAACGGGAAAATTGATGCTTGGGTAACAGCTACTGGTACCGGCGGCACTTTTGCTGGCGTAGGAATGTTTTTGAAAGAAAAAAATCCTGCTGTGAGAATTGTCTTGGCAGACCCGATGGGCAGCGGACTTTACAGTTATTTCAAAACTGGGGAAATTAAGACTGAAGGTAGTTCGATTACTGAGGGAATTGGCACCACCCGCGTGACTGCAAATATGGAGAATGCCCCGGTAGACGACGCGATTCAAATTAACGATACTGAAGCTGTTCGGGTGATTTACCAACTGCTGAGGAAAGAAGGGCTGTTTATGGGGGGTTCTGTGGGGATTAATGTGGGGGCGGCTGTGGCTTTGGCGAAGCAAATTGGGCCTGGACATACGATTGTTACGGTACTCTGCGACGGCGGGGCTCGGTATCAGTCGCGTTTGTTCGATCGACAATGGTTGGCTTCCAAAGGTTTGTCACCAGATTAATCGTAGGGTGCGTTGCGGCGCACCTTAAAATTTGGGCATATATCAAATCTGGGCATATATGGCCGCACCTATTCCCATGATAAAAAAATACCATATATGTAGCAGATTGTCAAGTAAAAAAACATGAAAATCACAGAATCTTCTAGGCAAGTTCTTGTTTGTCAAAACCGCACTTGTCGCAAGCAAAATTCAGCAAAGGTACTGGCAGCTTTTCAGAAATTGTCGCCCTCAGAAGTTGAAGTTGTTGCTAGCAGTTGTTTGGGGCAGTGCGGCAACGGGCCGATGGTGTTGGTGCTGCCAGAAGAGGTTTGGTACAATGCCGTTTGCCCTGAAGAAGTTGCGGCAATAACTGAGCAACATTTGCGGGGAGGAAAGCCGGTGGAGAGGATGCTTTACCGCAAGTTTCACCGACTTTCTCATTAGTCGATCGCCCGCGTTTAAAATTCTTCCGCAAACAACCGGCGGAGAATTTCCGTGACTTCGGCGCAAAATCTGGCGTCGAGTTCGATCGCCAAGCGATCGACATTGCTGGAACCGCCTACAGCTTTTTCTGCCCGCAAAGTCATCGCTAAAGTTCTGAGTTTTGCCGGCTTTCCCGCCGCTTTCGGCCGCTCGTCAACAAACCGCACTAAAGCCACATAAACTGTTTCTAGGGTTCCCCTGATCGAGCTCAGTCCGTAACCCAATTTTGAGATAATTACTGGAGAAGTGATAAGGCTATCCATCCCCAAAGTTTTAATTGCTACGTCCACATATCGAGCGCTGTCGTGTCCCATTGCTCTGACAATGCTTTCTAGGCTGTTCCATTGAGATGCTTTCATGCGCGATCGCTGTTCGATGTGGAAGTGCCATCCTAACATGGAAATTAGCCTGGTTAAGTCATAAGCAGATACGGAATTTTTTTGTTTGGTGCTGTTTAATGCGGCATTTAAAAGCACTTGTTTTTTGGTGAGATCGAATATTTTTGGGTTGTTGAGATAAGGAATTTCGCCGTAATCGCCGCGAAAAATTAGGTCATTATTGCCAGTAGCGCTCTTCAGCCATTGCTCTAGTCCTATGCGAGTATCGAAGCGTTTGAACATCGCAGCTAAGGAGTTTGAACTTCCTATATTTGAGGCATAGTTAATCATGTCTTTTGCTACGTCGTAAAAGTAAAAATCGTGTCTGAGCCCGTTGCCATCTCTAACAACGCAGTTGTCAATGTCGCAGTCGGGATATTTGCTATTTATTTGACTGACGATATTAAGGAGTGCGATAATTTTAGTGGCACTCCACTGCTCAGCATTTATAAGTGCGTTTTTTCCCAGCCACTGCGCCTGAATTTTGCCCTCTACAAAAGTACCAATGCAAACGCAGGCTTCTTTGATGTCTGCGTGCAAAAAATTTAAAGCTTGAGAGTTAATTTGAGGGAGTTCTCCCAGGCTGGGAAACGGAGTAGGTTTGAGGGGATTATTGGGGCCGGGAATAGAGCTAATTACTTTTAAGCCGTCTGGTTTCTGTTTGAGATAATCGGGATAGTTTTTAATGTGTTGTTGGTAAGGGGATTTTTCAATGCCCCGGTCTAAAAAAGCTAGTTTGTTTATGTTAGCTTGGGCATCTATTTCCATTTGGAGGTAGTTTTTGTAGATGCGCGCTCGGTCTTTTGCGAGTTCGAGGGAGGTAAGGTTCATGATAATTGTTGGCCGCTTGTTACTAATAAGTAAAATACTATACTAGGATTTAGGCAAATAAACAGGGTTTCTCTGTAAAATTTGGGTTTGGAAAACAAAAAATTTATGAATAAACCGGGTTTTAGACAGTAACTGCGTCCAGGACTATATATGTGAGTTCGGGCCCTGCTATCAAGCTTTTTTGCCGCGTACTTGAATGCGTTTGTCGGTTTTTTGTTTCTTAATCCAAGAGAGAAATTTCTGGAGTTCAGGGTCATTTTTGAGCTTTTCCAGGGTGTTGAGCTCTTGGGCGAGGTGTTTGTTGTCAAATAGAGAGTGAATCTGGCGGTGACAAGCGGAGCAAATGTCGATGGTGGGGCTTGGATCTTCGTTTTTCCGCTTGGTGTTTTGTTTGGGGATGAGGTGATGGGCGGTTAATGCTTCCATTTGTCGATCGCACAATTCGCACTGCATAATTTTCTCAATGCTGCTGGATAAGAGAATTGCTACTTTTAGTTTAGCGCGATCGGCTGTGATATTATTTCCGGTTACACCGTCAGGTGATGTTGACTGTTGACGGTTGACTGTTGACGGTTGACAGTGAACAGCCAACAGTCAACCGTCAACCGTGAACTCGAATTTACTATTCCGATGCTAAGGGATTTGATATGAGGAGGTGAATGAAAGGCGATCGCACTCTCCAAATAATAAAAAAACCCCCAATTGGGGGTCATACAAATCTCTTGTGGCAGAGGCCCAAAAGCCTCTGAGTTCACAAAATATACAGTAACAGAAACAAAACAATCCAAATCACATCGACAAAGTGCCAGTAAATCTCAGTCGCTTCGATTCCGAAGTGGTGCTCGCTAGAATAGTGACCTTGCGCGCGCGATCGCCACACCACCCCCGCCATCAGCAGCACTCCAAACGTAACGTGCAAGCCGTGAAAAGCAGTCAAAACGTAAAAGCAACTGGCATACAAATTCGTCGTCAAGCCAAACTCTAAATGAGTGTATTCGTAAACCTGACCTGCCAAGAAAACTGCACCCATACCAATAGTTACGAGCAACCAATTCCGCATTCCGGTGGCATCATTCTTTTTGATTGCAGTATCAGCATTGTGAATCACAAAACTGCTAGCAATCAGAATTACCGTATTGATTCCCGGCAGCAATAGCTCTCGTCCCGGCGTACCTTCAGGAGGCCACACGGGGGCCATCGCCCGATAAATCAAATACGCGGCAAACATACCGAAAAATATCATGCCTTCAGCGCACAGGAACACAATTACACCTAACATTCGGTGGTCGGGATGCTCGACACCGTGTGCTTCTACTTCGCCCTCGTGGTGGTAATTTAGGGCTGTTTTTGTCGGATCGATCGCGGGAATTTGCATAATAAATTGCTAGTGGGTAATGGGATTTTGAAGGAAGAGGGAAGAGGGAAGAAGGAAGAGGGAAGAGGACATTAGTGCCAACAATTACCTGAAAATCTTTGTATCTCTCGTTTATAGCGGAGTCTCGATCCCCCTCAATCCCCCTTAAGAAGGGGGAAGAAAGAGTGTGTCCGGTTCCCCCCTTCTTAAGGGGGGCTAGGGGGGATGGAGAGCTTAATCGTCAGATAGCAGATCCGTACTACGTTAGACGTGTTTGTTGACATTAATAACTGATGACTGATGACTAATAACTACTCGCCATCTTGACTTTCATCAGCCGGAGAATCAACATTTACCTCTGATTCAGGAGCGACCAAAGTTGCAGTACCGCCAAAGAAAGTTGAAGCTTGAGCCTCCGCAATAGGAATACCTGTTTTCTGGGTATTGCGGGTGGCATTTTCCCTCAGCTTGAGCCTGAGACGTTCCCCTGTATTCTGAATTTTTTCCATGCCGTAATCGTAAGGCCCCGTTGCCAATACCGGCACTCCTTCAAAATTTTCGATGGGGGGCGGTGAAGTCGTCATCCATTCCAAACTCAAAGCTTGCCAAGGATTGTCACCTGCTTTCGGGCCGTACCTCCAGCTCCAAATCACATTAATGATAAACGGGATTGTAGACACTGCCAGCATATAAGCACCGACAGTACAAATGACATTAATTGTGGTAAATTTCGGGTCGTACATTGCCACCCGCCGGGGCATTCCTTGCATCCCCAAAGCGTGCATCGGCAGGAAAGTTACAGTAAAGCCAACATAAGTTAAAACAAAGTGAACTCTACCCCAAAATTCATTAATCATCCGCCCCGTCATTTTGGGGAACCAGTGGTAAAAAGCAGCGTAAATGCCAAACACTGAGCCGCCAAACAGCACGTAGTGTAGGTGAGCGACGACAAAATAAGTGTCGTGAACGTGAATGTCGAAAGGTACGGAAGCCACCATGATCCCGGTGATGCCGCCGAGCACAAATGTTGAGATAAAACCCATCCCAAATAGCATGGCGCTGACAAGCCGGAGTTTTCCTCCCCAAATAGTTGCCAACCAGCTAAATATTTTAATCCCTGTTGGTACGGCGATGATCATAGTCGTGATCATAAAAAACATCCGCAGCCAGCCGGGAGTGCCGCTGGTAAACATATGGTGCGCCCACACGATCAAGCCCAAAAAGCTGATTGCGAGACTGGAATATGCGATCGCCAAATAACCAAAAATTGGCTTGCGCGAATGCACCGGCAAAACTTCTGAAATCACCCCGAAAAAGGGCATAATCATAATGTAAACTGCCGGGTGCGAATAAAACCAGAATAAATGCTGGTAGACGATGGGATCGCCGTTGCCGGTTGGGTTAAAAAATGCCGTCCCGGCTAACAAGTCAAACGACAGCAAAATCAAAGCTGCGGCTAAGACTGGAGTAGCAATCAAAGTCAGCGCTGAAGTCGCAATCATCGCCCAGCAAAACAAGGGCATATCATTGAGACCCATGCTGGGAACCCGCATGGTAAAGATGGTAATGGCAAAATTCACCGCCCCCAAAATCGAAGAAGTTCCCAGAATCAAAACGCTGAGAATCCAAATTTCTTCCCCCGCTTGAGCAGTAACTAAGCTCAAAGGCGGATAGGAAGTCCAACCCGCCTGTGGAGCTCCTACCAAAAAACTGCTCAACAGCAACACGCCACCTACGGGAATCATCCAAAAGGCAACGGCATTCAGCCGGGGAAATGCCATGTCTTTTGCCCCGATCATTAAGGGGATCAAAAAGTTAGCAAATCCGGCTCCGGCGGGTACGATCCACAGGAAGATCATCACTGTCGCGTGAACAGTAAATAAACTGTTGTAGAGTTCGGGGGTGACAAAATCGGCGTCGGGGGTGGCGAGTTCTGTTCGCACCAAGGTTGCCATCACGCCGCCGATTAGATAGAAAATAAATGTTGTTACCAGGTATTGAATACCGATGACTTTGTGGTCGGTATTAAAAGTGAAGTAGTCGCGCCAATGTCTATCGGCGGGCGCTGTTCCGCGAGCTTCAGTGTTGGCACTTTCTTGGAACTGTGCTTGTGTCATAGTTATTAGTCATTAGTTATTAGTCATTAGTTATTAGCTCAGGATAAAATACCCAGTGGCCAGAACTAATGACTATTTTTAGTGATGAGTTGGGTGAAGTTGTTCTAGGGCTTCGGAATTAATTTTTATTTCCCTGACGTAGGGAGCCAAAAATTCACCGTCTGACAATTCCCCTGGATTGACTGCAACTGCTTGCTCTAAGTTTTGACTGCTAGCAACTTGCTGTTCTTGCAGCCAACCGTCGAATTCTTCGGGCGTGTGAACGACGGCTACAGCTTTCATCGCTCCGTGATAAGCGCCGCACAATTCAGCACAAACAACCCGGTATTCGCCGGTTTTAGTTGGTGTAAATCTCAGTTCGCTCGGCCGCCCAGGAATTGCATCTTGTTTGAGGCGAAATTCCGGCAGCCAAAATGCGTGCAGCACGTCTTGAGCGGAAATATTTAGCTGTACGTCGCGGTTTAGTGGCATATGCAGTTCGCCAGAACTAACGCCGCTTTCTGGATAGCTAAAAATCCAGGCGTACTGCAAACCTGTGACATTTACAACTAAGTCTGCTGGTTTGTCTTCATTTTCTGGGGAAGCGCCTACGCCTAAAGCAACAAGTTTTCTAGACGGAATTTGAGGGGCGTTTTGGGGTGTATCTGAGAGTGTGGCTGCGATCGCACTTCCCCGCATTTTAGAGTGCGCTTGCATGGTGCCGTGGTCGTGATTGCCCATCGGATCGAGGCCTCCCATTGAGTTGTAAATCTCAAAACTGTAGACTCCGATTCCTAAAATAATCACCGCCGGCACGGCTGTCCAAAGAATTTCTAAGGGAAAGTTGTCATGCCAAGGCGGCCCGTCTGTATTGTCTCCTTGACGGCGGCGATATTTAATTGCAGCAACGATGAGAATTCCCTGGACCATGATAAATAGTCCAGTGGAAATGGTCATCATTGTATTGAAAAGTGCGTCTATGTCGGATGCTTCGTCAGAGGCGGCGATCGGCATCAAACCGTGATTCTGCCCGTACCAGAGACTGATCAGAGTCACTCCGATGCCGGCGAGCATGGTGAGGATGGAACTTGGAATGTTCACGCTGGTACTTCTTAATAGCGACACTTCTTCGCTTGAAAAATGAAGGAAGCGCCTCTGGGTTATCAATTTTTAATTGTAAATGGTATTTTTAGTAAAATGTCTCTCTTAATGGTTACTTAAGGCTTAGAATTTTTGACCGATCGCCCGCGCGCCTCAAAAATACGTCTTTTGTACCTTGACAAAAATGAGTAAAAATGGTAAACAATCGCTCTGTTTGGCTGCTAAATTTGAGATGGTTTCTCAAACACCATCAAATGCTGCTGGGGTAACATATCTTTTGTCTCTTTCCATACTAAACCGACGGCGGCCATTTCTTTTTTCACCTGCTTCTGCGTCATTTTGTGCAAACCTTTAATGGGAATCAGCGGGTTTTCGCCTCGATACTCGATCGATACCGTGCGGCCTCCCGGTTTGAGTGCTTTCACAATTCCTTGCATCATTTCTCTGGGATATGCAAATTCGTGATAAGCATCGACCATCAAAACTAAATCTACACTGTTTTCGGGCAAATTCGGATTATCGATACTTCCCAAAACTGGCTCAACATTAGCGATATTTTTTTCTTGTTTATTCAATTTAATAAAATTAATCATTTCCGGCTGCACGTCAACTGCTAAAACCTTTCCTTCTGGAACTAAGGGAGCGATGCGAAAGCTAAAATATCCCGTTCCCGCTCCAATGTCTGCTACAATATCGGTTGGTTTTAAATCGAGATTGTTGACTAATCGAGCTGATTTTTCCTCCATGCCGCGAGACGGTCTTTCCAGCCAACCAGCGCCTTGATATCCCATGACTTGGGCAATTTCTCGACCCATGTAAAATTTGCCGATACCGTCGGGATTGTGGACTGTTCGCTGCTGATAAATCGAGTCGCCATTTGCGGTTTTACTTGCTGCTGCACAGGCATTGAGCGGCAACAGGCAAAGAATTGTCAAAATTATTACTGTTAAGGGTTTAATTAATTGTGCGGTTTTTTTCACGATATTTCAGATTTTGTGTTTAATTTATTTCTCGTTCCCTGGCTCTGCCTCGGTAATATCCAGAAGAGTTTAAGATTTAGCTGACAGCGGATTCTAATAATCTGATTGTACCAGAGTCAGCGTCGATTTCGACTTCTAGACCGATCGGCAAAGTGAACTGTTCCCGGATGTGTCCCACCATTGAACCGTACCACGCCGGAATCTTCAAAGGGCGAATGTGGTCGGACAATACTTGAGGTAAGGTTAGGGACTCTTGGGGTTTTTCAGCTTCGCACTTGGTACACTGTCCGAAAATAAAACCTGATATTTTATCGAGAATGCCCGCTAATTTGAGCTGCGTCAACATTCTATCGATGCGATAAACTTCTTCGCCAACTTCCTCGACAAACAAAATACTGTTTTCCCACTGCGGTAAATATGCAGAACCCACCATTGCTGCGATTACTGATAAATTGCCGCCGATTAGTTTTCCCCTAGCTGTGCCGCGCCCGATTGTTTGAACTTGCACGCTTTTGGAGTTTTGCATAGTCACAGCACCTCCGTCAAACAAAACTTTTTTGACGTAATCCACTGTAAAGGGACTCCACGTTGACGCACCTAAAGGGCCGTGAAAAGTAACTCTATTAGTTTTAGCATAAATCGCCAATAACAGCGCCGTAATATCGCTAAATCCCATAATAATTTTGGGGTTGTTGCCGATAATATTGTAATCTAGGAGCGGCAAGATCCGACCACAGCCCCAGCCGCCCATCCCGGTAAAAATAGCTCGCACTGAGTCATCGGCAAAGGCTGCGTTGACATCGGCGGCGCGATCGGCATCCTTGCCGGCTAAATAGCCGTAGCGATCGTAAAAATGCTCTCCCAATTTAACTTTTAAACCCAGCTTTTCCATAACTTTAAAAAAATCCTCGATTTCTTTTTTGTAGTTGAAAGCGGCAGGATTGATTAAAGCTACTGTATCGCCAACTTGCAGGCGGCGCGGCTTCACGATCGCACTTTTGGGAGATAGGTTGGTTTGGGTGATCCTCTTCGAGGGCTTCGCTAACGGCACAAGCTGAGTACCAATAGCAGTCAGCCCAAAAGTTGTCAGCAGAGCACGGCGGCGGAGAGTCATAGCTGTTAGGTAACTTTTGCTATAATTGTATAGGAAAATCTCTGCCATATCACTTTAAAATTGCGAGTTTCAAATGAAAACCGACACTAAAATCTCAGCTAAAAAATCCTGGGCCAAATCTTTAGCCTTTCCTGCTGCGGAGTTTCCGCTGACTCAGCTATCGGTTAAAACTGGTAAAATTCCCGAAGGATTGCGCGGCAGTCTCTACCGCAACGGGCCCGGACGTTTGGAACGCGGCGGTGTTGCTGCGGGACACTGGTTTGATGGCGACGGTGCAATTTTGGCAGTACATTTTACCGATGTCGGTGCTACGGCTGTTTATCGCTACGTGCAAACAGCGGGATATCTAGCTGAAGAAAAAGCTGATAAATTTCTCTACAGTAATTATGGCATGACAGCACCGGGCCCTGTGTGGTTGCGGTGGAGTAAAACTGTTAAAAATGCTGCCAATACTTCTGTTTTAGCTTTGCCCGATCGCCTTTTGGCATTGTGGGAAGGTGGCCCGCCTCACCGCCTCGATTTGCAAACCCTGGAAACTCAGGGAACGGACGATTTAGGCAGTTTAGATAGTAAATTTGTTTATTCTGCTCACTGCAAGCGCGACCCGATTACCGGCAATATTTTCAACTTTGGAATTACCAACGGTGCGACTACAAAGTTGAATCTGTATAAAAGCGATTTTACTGGAAAAATCGTGCAACAATCAACAGTTGCTTTAGATGGAATTTACGCGCTCCACGATTTTGTTTTTGCGGAAAAGTATCTGATATTTTTTATCCCGCCGGTGCAAGTCAATTTTTTGCCATTGTTAACGGGAATTAGCAGTTATAGCGAGTCCTTTAAGTGGAAACCGGAGTTAGGTACTCAGATATTAGTTTTTGACTCAGAAACTCTCTCTTTAGTTAGTCGCGGCGAAACAGAACCTTGGTTCCAGTGGCATTTTGCTAACGGTTTTGTGAAGGAAGATGGTTCGGTGGCGGTAGATTTTGTGCGCTTCGCTGACTTTCAAACTAATCAGCGACTGAAAGAAGTACCGACTGGTGAAACTAGCACCGATGCGGAGGGGACTCTGTGGCGGGTGCATCTCAATCCTCTGACGGCGAAAGTGACAGGAATAGAAGAATTGTTGGATAAACCTTGTGAGTTTCCGATCGTACCTGCTGCCGAAATAGGGCAAGACGCACAATATATTTATCTGGCAATGTATCGGCCTGACGTTGATATTGTAGCCGAACGTTACGGTGCGATCGCCCGTTTGGACACGCAAAGCCGCAATCTCACAATTGCCGACTTGGGCGAAAATCGCTATCCCGCAGAGCCCATCTACGTTCCAGATATTTCCTCGGAGAAAGGTTGGATTTTGACAGTTGTTTACGACGGCAATTCTGATAGCAGCGAAGTCTGGATATTTGACAGCGACGGACTTTCCCGCGAACCTGTTTGCAAGCTAGAATTGCCCGGTGTCATACCTTTGGGCTTTCACGGCACTTGGAAATCGGCAGTCTGAGAAAATTGTAAAGAAGTGTTGCGGAAGATTTATTAAAAATTGTTGCCGCTTCTCTGTCAAGTTGTTAAGGTGTGTGTAGATAGGAAATTCTCATATCTAGGAGGTGTGGAATTGATAATCTGCATTGCTCAATTATCCTGTGCCAATTCGCACGAATCCCCGGCGATTGTAAGTCGCCGCTGCACAGGATATCGTCTGCCTCTGCGGACAAAAAAAAGAGGGGTAATTAAGCCCTGGCGAATAACCAATCCCGGCGAATATTCCCGGCCAATTTATTCGCAGCTACCCAGGCAAAATCCGCCTCCACGGAGTGAAGAAAGAGGGGTTCTCCAACCCCGCTCAATGACCAATTCGCGGTGAATACCCCGGAGAATAAATTCGCGGCTACACAGGCAAAGTCCGCCTCCGCGAACTGAAGAAAAAGCGGTAATAAAGCCCGCTTGGCCATGATTTCCGACTAGGTTTGCCCATCTCAGGTTTGTCTGCTTGTATGAGGTTAAAAGACCAGATATCTGACTGATTTCTGGCAAACCCAAAGTTTAGTTCAACTCACGCGCACGTTAGCGATTCAACAGTTTTTAGTTTTGAGTTAACCCCACAAGTAAATGAGGTCTATCGAAACAAGATAGCCTTTTCAACAATTATGAATTATGAGTTGTTACCGCCAAAACATCCAACTCGTAACTAATAATTCACAACTCACAACTCATAACTCCGTGCCGCGGTGAGCATCAACCAAAAGGTTTAATCTATGCAACTTCAAGGAAAAACAGCTCTTGTTACAGGAGCTTCGCGCGGAATTGGGCGATCGATCGCCCTGGAATTAGCGAGACAAGGAGTCAAACGCTTGTTGATTGTGGCGCGCAACCGCAAGCAATTAATTGAACTGGCAGAGGAAATCGATGTTTTGGGCACAGAAGTAGTGCCGTTAGCTTTGGATTTAACTCAGTCAGTAGCGGTGAATATTGCGATCGCCCAAGCTTGGCGAGATAGCGGCCCAATTCACCTGCTAGTCAACTGTGCAGGCGTCGCGCACCAAGCATCATTCTTGCGTTCTCCGCTGCCGTTAATCGAGGAAGAAATCGCCTTAAATTTGCTCGGAACCTACACAATTACCCGCTTGATTGCGAGGCGAATGGCGACTCAAAAAGAAGGAACAATCGTCAATGTTTCGAGCTTAATGGGAAAAATAGCCGCGCCCACAATGGCAACTTATTCTGCTACCAAATTTGCAATTTTGGGATTCACCCAAGCTTTACGCAGCGAGTTAACTCAGTACAATGTTCGAGTCACAGCTTTGCTGCCATCTCTAACAGATACCGACATGGTGCGAGACTTGGAACAATTCCGGTGGGTAGTGCCCACAACTCCCGAAAAAGTTGCCCTAGCACTTGTCGCGGGATTGCAGAAAGATGCGCCGGAAATCTTAGTAGGATGGCAAAGTCATCTAGCAGTTTGGTGTCACCGAATTGCGCCTTGGTTGCTGGATTTTGTGTTGCGGATGGCGACTCCCGAACTTCCGGATAAATCGCGGGGCCGCAAATTGCGGGAGGCTTTAGCTAGCGGGCGATAAACCCTTTTCTGGGCGGGCTCTTCGGCCATTGGTGTCAACTTAAGCTGTCAGCCCGCCCACCCGTTAGTCCGCCAGTCCGCCAGGGGTTGAAACCCCTGTCTAATAGCTAAAGTCCTCTGAAGAGGACTGAGAAGATGAATTTTTGACGTTGCTGATTCACGGTAGGAATCAACTTTTCGCTTGATGTTACAAAACTCACCATACTTGTTTTATAGCAATTGGGAAATCTGAATTCCTACCATGAATCAGCAAGGCCAAGCAACACCAAAGTTTTAAACTCATTAGTCCTCTTCAGAGGACTTTAGCTATTAGACAGGGAATTCATTCCCTGTCGGACTGTCGGACTGTCGGACTGTCGGACTGTCGGACTGTCGGACTATCGGACTGTCGGACTATCGGACTGTCGGACTGTCGGAGTACCGATTTAACGTTAACTTGACACCAATGGGCATTGCCGTGTCCCTACAAGGGCTATGTACTTACTTACCAGCAAAAGTGGTGTATATCATTTCCACTCCCCTTGCAAGGTAAAAGCCGCCCAATAATAGGGAGATTTCCATTTTTCCTGCTGCATCATTTCAATCTGTGCCGCCCTCAAAGCTGCCGCCGGCGCTAACTTTTGTTGCAGCATTTTTTGATAAAACTTTTGCATTAACACAGAAGTTCCTTCATCATCCACACTCCACAAACTCACCGCCACCCGCTGCGCCCCCGCATACATAAAACCCCTAGTTAATCCCACCATTCCTTCGCCTTTAACATTCTGTCCCATTCCCGTCTGACAAGCACTTAAAACCACTAAATTTGCCGCCAGTTTCAAGTTAAAAATATCCGTGAGGCGCAAAAAACCATTGACAAGATTGCCTTTGTCATCTACCATCGACATCAGAATTCCTGACAATTCGGGCTTTTTGCTGTTGGCAAGACCGTGGGTGGCGAAGTGAACGATTTGATAATTGGCTAAACTGCCGTCGGTGGCGGTAGTGCGACTGGCAGAAAAATCAATCTTTTGACTGCTAGAATCTGAGGGTACTAAGCTTAATATTGTTTGGGCTTCTTGGCGGGTAAATGGTAGGCGTTCGGGCGGCCATCCCCGATCGGAAGCACGAAGCGATTGATTTAAACCGAGGTTGTTTGCTTCTAATTTTTCTGTTGTTGCTTGGGTGATTTTTCCTTTAATTCTTTCATCATCTGGACTGAAAACAGGATCAGCTAAAATTGCTAAAGTTCGGCTGGGCGGTTTTCTATCTCCATAATTTTGCCGGAGAATAGCGAGAGTTGAGGCGGAAGGCAGGGTAATAATTTCATGTTCGGCAATTAAGGGATCATTGGTATTTTGTCCGGCGGTTTTGGCAAGAGTTAAAGCTGGAAAAGCGGTATAGTGCAGCACGCCGTCGGGAACAATTAATAAGCGTTTGTTTCCTAATTGGGCTGCTGCGGGCTGTAAAATTAATTGACCCAGATTGGCACTTGCTTCGGCCACTTTGTGGGGAATATCTCTCTGAATTGGGCTAGTTATTGCGTCTCGAAAATTGCGGGCTGCTGTTTCAATGTCAACCTGTTTTGGTAATTCATAGCTGGTTACTCCTGTTGATGTCACAACCCACAAATAACTGCGGTATTTGCCGAGGGAATACTGCAATAAAATAGTGTTTTCATCAAGAATCTGTTTCTGAATTTCTGTCAGTGTTAAAGGTTGGGGCTGGGTGAGGGCAGCGTAGCGGGGGCTAGCGGTACGAATATTGGTTTGAATTTGCTGATATTGTTGCAAAAGTGATAGGCGCTGTTTGTCGATTTCATCGATTTTAGTTGGATGGGGGTTGGGGCTACTGATTGTTTCGATGCGCTGCTTTTCAATGGCATCGAGTTGCTGTTGCAGGCTCTTTTCTTGTTGCAGTAAATCGGGGGAAATACCTTCGCGAATGTTGGCCTTACTTTCTTGGAGAAGTTCGATGAGGCTGCGGGCCCTCGAACGTTCGCTGGCTTCTAAGGCTTTTGTATCATAACCGGATTTAGGATTAGTTTTATGCAGTTGCATTAACAAATCGATGTAGAGTTCGTAGTAGTCCTGTACTGTGGCAAAGTATGAGGTGCGGAGTTCAGGGCTGGCTATTTTGGTGCGGAGGTTTTCGATGATTTTGAGAGAGGATTCAATGTCATTGAGGGCTTCGGTAAGATTGTTTTGGTTGCGTTTGACAAAAGCTATGTTGTAAAGGATGGTAGCTTCCCCGCCGCGATCGCCTACTGCCCGAAATAGGGGAAGCGACTGGCCCAAATACTCTAGCGCTTTCTGTTTTTCTCCCAATTCTGAGTAGACACTGCCGATGTTGTTGAGGGTGCGAGCTTCCCCACTGCGAGATCCTACTGCTCGAATCAGGGGAAGCGACTGGCTGTAATACTCTAGCGCTTTCTGTTTTTCTCCCAAATCTGAGTAGGCTTGACCTATGTTGTTGAGGGTGGTAGCTTCCCCGCGGCGATCGCCTACTGCCCGTCTCAGGGGAAGCGACTGGCTGTAATACTCTAGCGCTTTCTGTTTTTCTCCCAAATCTGAGTAGACACTGCCAATGTTGTTGAGGGTGATAGCTTCCCCACGGCGATCGCCCACGGCCCGTTTCAGGGGAAGCGACTGGCTGTAATACTCTAGCGCTTTCTGTTTTTCTCCCAAATCTGAGTAGACTAAGCCGATGTTGCTGAGGGTGGCAGCTTCCCCACCGCGATCGCCCACGGCCCGTTTCAGGGGAAGGGACTGGCTGTAATACTCTAGCGCTTTCTGTTTTTCTCCCAAATCTGAGTAGACTAAGCCGATGTTGTTTAGGGTGGTAGCTTCCCCGCGGCGATCGCCCACGGCCCGAAAAAGGGGAAGGGACTGGCTGTAATACTCTAGCGCTTTCTGTTTTTCTCCCAATTCTGAGTAGACTAAGCCGATGGTGGTGAGGGTGGTAGCTTCCCCGCTGCGATCGCCGATTGCCCGTCTCAGGGGAAGGGACTGGCTGTAATACTCTAGCGCTTTCTGTTTTTCTCCCAAATCTGAGTAGACACCGCCGATGTTGTTGAGGGTGGTAGCTTCCCCGCTGCGATCGCCTGTTGCCCGACTCAGGGGAAGCGACTGGCTGTAATACTCTAGCGCCTTCTGTTGTTCTCCCAATTCTGAGTAGACATTGCCGATGTTGTTGAGGGTAATAGCTTCCCCGCCGCGATCGCCTACGGTCTGAAACAAGGGAAGGGATTGACTCAAATACTCTAAGGCTTTCTGTTTCTCTCCCAAGTCTGAGTAGATTTGGCCAAGACCAAGGAGGCTAACTGCTTGCCCTCTCTTGTCGCCTGCTTGCCGATACAGCTTTAAGGCTTCTTCAAACTTGACGATCGCACTTCTTAAAGCTTCCGCCGTTCCTTGCTGGTAAAGTTGCAGCCCTTCCTTTAATGCTTTTTCAGCAGCCTCGCTACTGTTAGTTTGTGCCGTTTGTAAGACTTTACCAACGGGCACGGCTGCTGCCACTGGCTGACTTAGCTGAACCGAAAGCGCGATCGACATACCAGCCAAAAACCATTGAGTGCGATCGAACATAGCCACCCCTTTTGTATTTTTGTCAATCTTAATCACTAGCCCGCTTAGTGTAAAGGCAGGAAGAAGTAAGGGCGATCGGCATTTTTGCTAGAGTTAACGAGTAGTGCGATTTCCTGCGCGATAGCTACGCCGCGCGTACTTTTTCCCAGCATGAACAACATCCTAACTACCCCCGATCCGGTAACAACCCACTGGGATTGCCCCGAATGCGGCGGCACCGGTACCCTCAGCCCAGAGATTTGCCCTGTTTGTCTCGGAGCAAAATACATCGATCTCGCTACAATAACGAACTGGATGCTCGATTTCATGGAATCTCGCGGCTGCGATCGAGCTGAGATCGATCGATTGCGAACCGAAAGCCCAGACCCCCTAACATTAACTTTTTGCCTCGAAGTTTGTATCGCCCTTAAATGAACAATGAAAACTTATGTTATAATCTATGGCTGTTAAAAAAATAACGCAATTTTGAACAGAGATGAGCACGATCAAAGCCGGACAAAAATATTCAAAAAACAATATCTATCAAGGCTTCACTTTTGAACAGCACAAACATTTGGGGCTATACATTAAACACCGGAGAGATGAAGCACTAAGCCTGAGTGTTGTATCTAGTTGGTGCTACCGCCAAACCTCAAAAGTTAGCAGGCTTGCTTGCAATGTTGAAAGGGCATTGTCAACGCTTAAGTCTAACCTAGATAACATCGTTTGTGGTGAAGTCCCCGACAATTACATTCTTTTCAAGAACGGCTACAACCCTGAAATTGACCCAGTAAAATGCTACTACGGGCAAACTGAGTTCGCCGAACAATGGGACAATGAGTTTATCGCGGGGTTTAGAGAAGAATTTCATCAACAATCATCACGAGGACTTTATCCACCACACAATCTACCCAGACCACGTAAGGGCTTCACGCTGGACGAACATCTCCACGTAGCTAAGATTATGTGTTGTCAGATTAGGCAGTCAGCAATCACAACCATGCTGATATGGAATGCTTATGGAAGCGATTCTAAGGCAACCAAGGCAGCTTATAAATGGTGGAAAGCGGCAACTGCCCTAGTCTCGGAACTTGATGAAGTCTCAGGTAAGATTGGTATATATGCCACAACATATCCTAGTGACGAAGCCGAGCGATTTGAGGTACAAATTGCTGCGGATCAGAGCTTTGCTGAGCCGCTGAGAATGCCATTGCAAAAATCTCTTCTTCAAAAGGCTGTGGTGGCTAATGCCGGAAAAGTCACTAACGATACGTACAACCTGGATCTCGGATTGGATTGGCTAAAAGTCAACATCACTTATCCCTAATTACCACTTTCCCAATTCCCAATATTTAGTGTCCCTTAACCGGATGTTGACCGTAATAAGGCAAAGCATCCGACCAATCAGGGCGACTTCCCATTTGCCACTCCAAATAAGCCAATTCCAACACACTAGAAACCGACCAACCCAACTCGCTACCCACTTCAATTAACTGATAAGAATTCCCCCAATTATCCAACTTTTCCTGCCAAGATTCAGGAGTCATCACCGTATCAGGAAACAACTCAGTTAAACCAGAATCTTTGTTAACTGAATAAACCGCCCCAAACAATTGTCCCCGCTGTGCAGGCATTTGCAGCGCCATATCCTGATTTGAGATAGATTTTTTACTGCTGCTGCAAGCCACAGCCGCCAAAGTTGAAATCGCAAAAACCGGAATATCCAACTGTTGAGCCAAAGTCCGCGCCGTCACCATACCCATCCGAGTCCCCGTGAAACCTCCGGGCCCCTTCGCCACTGCAATAAAAGCCAAATCCGCCCAAGTTTGCGGCCCAATAAACTCGACTAAATACTGATGCAAATGAGTTGCTAAATCGCGATCCAAATTCCAAGTTTGGCAGCGAGAATCCCCGGCAAAATTGCTGATGGCTAAACCGAGTTCGCGACTAGCTGTGTGCAGGGCTAAGCCGTATTTTTTAACTAATGTTCCGTCTTGGGGATTGCTATTCACGATTACTGATAATTTTCCTTAACAAAAAACAGGGGCAAAGCCACAACTAAGCAACCCAAAAGAATGCCAAATATTCCCGTATTTAAAATCCTGGAATTACCCATGCCCCCAGTCATCAAAAACAGCACTACTAAACTTGCAAATAAATTTTTATTTGCAAATTCTTTGTGTTGGGAAACTTGATGCTTCACCGTCATAAAACCAGACGCAACTATTAGCGCGAACCACGAGTTAAAAATGACTATTTGAGAGCCAAAGATAAACCAAACTAAGGCAAACATTAGCGCATCTACCCAAAAATCCTGAGTTTTCAACTTCGGCAGCCAAAATTCTTGGGTAGTAACAGGGGCAATTTTCTTGACTAATTGATTGTGTTGCATCCGCACGAGTTTGTTTCTCAATTTAATCTTGGGATCGATTTGCAATATTTGCTTCCACTCCGGGCGGCGAGAATTGTTGACTCTTCCCAACAGCTTCACGGCTGCGACTTTATTTAACTGCAAATCGGTGAGTCGGGTGGCAATTATTTGAGATAAGTGCGGATAGTAAACGGGGTTGTCTTCGGTTCTGTTGATGACGATATTGAGCTGTTGCTTGGCTTGACTGACTTGGATTGTAACATTGTACGGGGCGAGATCCTCTTGTAAAGCTTGCTGAATTTCGGCTTGCTGTTGGCGAGTGAAAAGCGACACACCGGGCGCGGGTGTAAGCACCCGTTCTGCGGGCGTTTCCGGCGCGTCGAGCACAGGCTCTGCGTCTAAATAGACTGGTTTGGGGTTCAAGTGCCGGATGACTGCTGATGCTGAACTGTAGCGCCGATTGGTGGCACTTTGAAGCATGGTGTCGAGGATGCGGCCGAAATCATCGCTAACAGCAGTCTTCAAATAATTTCGCCAAGCCCAAGAATCCTCTGTACTGTCGAACAAATCGAAGGGAGGAATTTCAGTCAGCAAGTGAATGCAGGTAACGCCCAAACTGTAGATATCGCTGGCAAAAACTGCTTTCCCCATCAATTGTTCTGGGGCTGTATAAGCAGCACTGCCGATGATTGTACCTGTTTGTGGCAAGCCGGTTGCTGTTACTTTCTTAGCTGCACCAAAGTCTACTAAAACAATATCTTTTTGGAAAGGAGAGGGTTGATAGGAACTTTCTAAAGCGGGTAAAGGAGTTGGAGATAGGCGGCGGCGAATGATATTTTCGGGTTTGATATCGCGGTGAATAACTTTGGATTTGTGGACGAAGTGGAGCACTGGCAATAAATCGTTGAGAATTTGCCGAATTTGAGTTTCGGTGAATGCTCCTTTTTGTTCTAATTCTCTGGCTAGGTTTTTGCCGTCTATAAATTCTTGTACTAAATACTGTCTCCCGTCTTGTTCAAAATGCGCGATTAATTCTGGAATCTGGGGATGTTTTCCCAAGGTTTCTAGCTGGGCTGCTTCTTGGTGAAATAGTTGAGCGGCTTTTTCGGCTGCGATATTTTGCTGCAAAAATTGCTTGATTACGCACTGCGAAAAAATCAGGGGTTTGGTTTCATCAACTGCTAGAAAGGTTCGGCCAAAGCCTCCTTGCCCGATCGGCTTTATGGTTCGGTAGCGAGATGCAGATGGCGTTTCTGGGTCAATAGTCAACAACAATTTTGAGCCGCAACTTTGGCACAATTCTGCATCCCCTGGGTTTTGCGGATTCTGACAAGTTGGGTTTAAGCAATAGCACATTTGATTTTAGATTTTAGATTTTAGATTTTAGATTTTTAATTGGGAAGGGGGAATTGGGCATCGGGCATCGGGAATTGGAAATTGGGAATTGGTTATTGGTTGTTATCGTTAACAACTCAAAAAAAACCTATAAAAAACAACAAATAGCAACCAACAACCAACAAATAACTAATGACTACTGACTACTGACTAATGACTTCTGCCTTAAGTCGGGACGAGTTCGCCTGGCCGCAATTTTGCCCATTTGCCGGTCTCTTGCTTGAAACTCTGACACCCGACTACATCCCATTCCATTTCAATTTCGTCTTGGCGGGGGCGAATGTTTACGTTGATGGTGGGTTCTACGGGGTCGAAATCGGGTGTTTCGGTGAGGTGAAGCTGTTCGTGCTGTTCTTCTACGGCGTGGTAGGTGAAGCAGCGGTCTACATAGTGGCAGTTAATACAAATACACATTCTTGATATCCTCTGTGCATTTCAAAAAGATTGGTGAAATTTGAGCTTTCTGTTAATCTAGCGTAGCAAGAGTTTAATTGTTTGTAAGGAAAGTAGATTTTTGTTGCGATGCCGATTAATTTGCCCTCTTCATTATCTCCTGATAGTTGGCCGTTTGATTTGGAACTGCTGACACCGCCTGCTTATCTGGTAGGGGGTGCGGTGCGGGATGCGTTGCTGGGCCGCCGATCGCACTATTTTGATTTGGATTTTGTCATGCTAACACGGGCGGTGAAGACTGCTCGAAAAATTGCCGATCGCACGAAAGGTGGATTTGTCTTGTTGGATGCGGAACGCCAAATTGCGCGGGTGGTGTTTGCGGGCGGTACGGTGGATTTGGCGCAAGCGGAAGGGGGGAGTCTGGAGGGGGATTTGCTGCGCCGGGATTTTCGGATCAATGCGATCGCCTACAATCCTTTTACAGGAGAAATCATCGATCCTTTGGAGGGTCAAACTGATTTGCGGTTGGGTGTGCTGCGGATGGTTTCGCGGTCAAATTTGGAGGACGATCCGCTGAGGTTATTAAGAGCTTACCGCCAAGCGGCGCAGTTGGGTTTTGCGATCGAACCTGAAACTCAATCGGCGATTCGGGAATTGGCGCCGCTGTTGAGTCGGGTAGCGGTGGAACGGGTGCGGACGGAATTGGGTTATTTGTTGAGCAATCCTGACGGTGTTCCTTGGATTTGTCGTGGTTGCGAAGACGGTTTGTTTTCGATTTGGTTTGAAAGTGCGATCGACCGTTTCGATATTTTGACAAAAATTGACGCATCTGCTGACAAATTAGCGACAATTTACCCGGAATTAGGGAAGGAATTCGGGCATCAGATTCGAGATACAATTAAAACGCCTTTGTTGGCTGTCGCGAAGCTGGCTATTTTGGCAGATTCTGACCCGACCATTGCTGAAACGCAGTTGCTGCGGTTGAAATACAGCAATGCGGAGATTAAAAGTGCGATCGGGCTTTTGAAATACTTGCCACAATTGCAAGCAAAACCCATCGCGGAAATGTCTTTGCGGGAACAGTATTTTTTGTTTCGGGATGTGGGAATAGTATTTCCAGTTTTAGCGGTTGTGGCCGTGGCTGCGGGAGTTGCGGTTGAGGATATTTCACTGTTAATTAATCGCTATCTGGATGCTGATGATATTATTGCTCATGCCACACAATTAGTTAGCGGTAATGATTTAATGGAATATTTGAAATTGCCCCGAAGTCCGCGCATCGGTCAAGTGTTAATGGAGATTCAATTAGCGCGGGTGGAAGGGAGAATTGCGACTCGCGAAGATGCACTCAAATTGGCGGCAGAGTTGGTTAATCAGTAAGTTTAAATTGATATATTTCAGGAATTAGAACGGGCAAGATGCCCGTTCCACAAAATTCAACTTTCCCGTGGGCCGTTGCTCCTAGCCCGCCCTAAAAACTTAGTTGACAATGCTCAAAAATCAGAATTTTAAACAACATCCCTTAATTCTTCAGGCAATTCAAACTTGCCATCTGCACCCGGTTCAAACTCAACAACTTTCAACACAGCATCAACATTCAGCGGCCCGTAAATGTGCGGGTAATTTTCACCCGCAGCCAATTCATACTTAAGTTCAGCTTGCACTTTGTCCGAGTCAATCAAAAGCAGCAGCAATCCTGTTTGTCCCACAAAAAATTTATTAGCAGATTTAAGAACTTGCGGCAGTGTCGAACAGTGGATAAATCCTTCAGTATCTAGCGTATCTCCGCGATAGGATTGAACTTGTTTTGCTTCTTCCCACTGTTGGCTGCGGGTGATGTGAAAGATAACGCTCATAGTTAGATAGATTTTAGGTTTAATTGACAATTGGCAGCAAAATTTGAGAGGGACAATTCCCGCCACAACTTACTGTCAGCGTGATAATTTTAGCATCGATCGCCCGCGCTTCACCGCCCGGCGCACCCGTTCCCTGATTCACGTCGTAAGCAGGAAAACAAGCCGCACTCAAACTCAGACGCAAGGCATTACCTTTGGCAATTTGCATACAAGTTGCTTGCAGCACAATTCTTACAGGTGTTTCACCTGAATTTACCCGGACGTAAGCTTGAGTAAAATTGTAGACGCTGCCGCTATCTTTGACCTCAGAAAGTATCGCACACAAATCAAAAGTAGGCGTATCTGCGGTACAAAATACTTCGACAATTATATCTCCAGCTAAGTCCAAATCTGCTGTTAGCGGTGCCGAAGTGTATGTTAAAATGTCGGTGCGGCAGTCAATAGTCGATCGCTCCATCGCACCTGCAGGAAATGCAGCATGACCTCCCAAGGATGGCACCGGGCGCCAAGGGTCATGTACAAATATATCATCAGTGCCAACATCCCGGCAACAATCTGTTAAAATACCCGCATCTTCTCTCATCGCGGCAAGTCCGCTACTTCCTAAAAAATAAGATTTATGATTATTATTAGGCCATTTATCAAATTTTCTCCAATCATTCCTCCCCATCTCAAATAGCGAAATCGGCCGCTCATCTAATATTCCTGTATCAACTCCTTTGAGGAAGCGATCGAACCAGCGAATTTGCAACTCATCCACAGGATTGGAAGCTGCAAAACCATAATCCAACGCTCCAACTTTTCGCCCCCAAGGTAAATGCGCCCAAGGGCCAATTATCAAATGCTGCGGACAGGAACTTCGGCTCGCCATTTCCTTGTAAAAATGGATTGTTCCCCGCAAATAAGTATCAAACCAACCGCCCAAGTGGAGCATTGGCAAGTCTAAATTTTTGATGTTTGGCGATAACTTTTCCCAATACTCGTTCTGTCGATAATTATCCAACCAATCGTGATAATATGAGTCGGGTGCCAGATTTTTAATAATCTCAGGACGCGCCGGCACACTATCGCATAGCGGGAGATTTATCGAAGCTGCATACAAGGCTTGATAGGCAGAAATATCGGCTTTTAAGCGAGCGGTTTCTGCGGCTAGCTGAATTGCCCAGCCGAGATTTGATTGCAGACAAAACGCGCCGCCTTCATAGGCCCAATCTGTGTATAAATTGCAGCCTACCATTGCCGGACAAATTGTGATTAATGCGCTCGGTTTAGCAGCCGCCGCGTAGAGTTGAGTCATGCCTTGGTAGGAAAAACCATACATTCCGACTTTGCCGTTACTTCCCGGCAAATTAGCTGCCCAATTGACGCTATCAAAACCGTCTTGTGTTTCGCTAACAAATAGGTTAAATTCGCCTTCGGAAGTGCCGCGTCCCCGCACGTCTTGGATGACAACAATGTAGCCGTGTTTGGCGTACCATGCGGGATGGGAATATACGACTGTAGAGGCGAGATCCCTTCCGTAAGGTTGCCGCATTAACAATACTGGAAATTCGCCCTCCGCATCGGGGCGGTAGATGTCAGCATCTAAACGAACCCCATCTTTAGTTAGCATTGACGCTGTTTCTTTCGGACAAAGTTTCAGCATAAATCCTAAAAAACATCAACTAAAAAAGTTCGTAGTAAGGGCTTTAGTGGTTTTTCTAAAGAATCCAGTCCTTACTACAAACCTAGGAATCAAGTTCTTACTACAAACCTAGCACGGTACGAGTACATCCGATCGCCCCAGAACTCTCATATCCTCCTCATCGAGTTCGACTGGTGTGCCGCTGCGAATTAGTTCCACAAAATCCTCATTCGGCACCATGATGCACAAAGTGTACAAACGTTCACTGCCCGTATTCTCAATTACGTGAGTGCCTGTTGGAGGCACTAACAAACTATCTCCAGGTTGAATACTAATTGTTTTGCCGTCGCAGGTTGCTTGCCCTTTTCCTTTGAGTACAAAAAACATTTCTACTGCGAATTGATGGCGGTTGGGAGGAGTTTTGCCCCCCACATCGAAAATCTCCACGCAAACTGTTAATGAAACATTCGCTATTACCGGATCGAAGACGATAGCTAATCTATTAGTATCGCCCGGACTGATGCGAAATGCTTGGTAGTCTTTCGGAGACTTTATAATAGGAATCACGCACTGGTTTGTCATTTTTTTATTGTTAGTTGTCAGTGGTTATGTTTCTGCTGTCATTAGTGAGAATCCAGAGTCATTAGTCCGCCGCTCAACCTCCAAAGTTTATTGATTTCACAGGAGAGTTCGCTGTCAGAGCAGGAAGCGAGATATAGGCTTTGCTGTGCGAGACTCTCGCACTCCTAAAAAACGCTTTTTATACTCCAGAGGGATACTCCCCTGATGACTGCTATTTAATTGCTTCTAACATAGCCTGAGAATCCGACAAAAAACCAAAACATTGTTTAACGTTATAAAGAGTAGCTTGCCAGCAATACTCCGGAGATGTCGTCGCTGTACAATCTTTGACTAAAATACAGTCGTAACCGAGGAAATTAGCATCTTGCAGGGTAGCCATGACGCACTGATCGGCGTTTACTCCTCCAAAGAAAAGTGTAGTTCTGCCGAGGTTCCGCAAGATACTATCTAAAGGAGTATCCCAAAAGCCACTCATCCGATATTTATCAACGCAAATATCCTCCGGTTTGGGTTTTAATTCATCGACAACCTGCGCCGCCCAACTCCCAGCCATCAGTACAGGTGCATTGTTTTTTGGCAGCGGATCTCCCAAACCTACGCCGTCGCCTGTGGGATTGTAAACGTGACGGGAAGCTGCACTAATATTGAGCAAATCCGGGCGGTTTCCCCAGTTGATCCAAATAATTGGTACTGCGTGCGATCGCAATTTTGGCAGCAAATTTTTTAAAGGATTAATTGGAGTTCTGGCGGGCGTTACATCTACGCCAATATGTGCTAGCCAACCGTCGGGATGACAGAAATCGTTTTGCATATCTATCACCAACATTGCTGCTTTTGCTAAGTCCAAACGCAGGGTTTTAGTTTCTGTTTCCAGGGTAACAGGTTGAGGCGCGATCGGCGATCGGGTGATATCGGCAATTTTTGCATCAACTTTCCAAGCATTCGGCGGTACGCCCAAGGTGCGGAGAGAATCAGGATTCATATTGATTTTGACTCAAAAACAATTTCAATCTTATAACTATTTGATGGTTACTAACTTGTCATATCTTAAATCTTTGCTATAATTAAGTATCCGTGGTCACTTTTTTATAAAATTTAGGATTTATTAACTTTATTAAAGTTGGGCATCGCAAATGTTAGCGCCCTGGAAGCATACAATAAAAATCAATGTAAATTTATAAAAAGGGTAAATCTATGAGTTTTACAATTCAAAATGCTTTAATTCCGGTTGATAGCGGTTATGAAACCGCAGATGTGCAAGTGGTGGATAATTGCATAAGTGCGATTGCCCTCAATTTAGAGCCTGCGGGAACAGTTATCGATGGCAAAAATAAGCTGCTGCTGCCCGGTTTTGTCAACGCCCACACTCACTCTTCAGAAATGTGGCAGCGGGGTATTATTCCCCCTTTGCCGCTGGAGTTGTGGATTGCCGAATTATACGATTTTACGCCTCTCGATCCCGAACAAGTTTATTTGAGTGCCTTGGGAACTGCGGTAGAAACATTGCTGTCGGGCGGTACAAGCGTAGTCGATCATTTAGTTTTGATTCCGGGGCAAGAATTAGAAACAATCGCCGCCGCTGTTCGCGCTTATCAAGAAATCGGCATCCGCGCTTTTATCGGGCCGTTAATTCAAGATGAATCCCTGACAGCGGGAATGCCTTCTGGCGATAGTGGCATCGAACACGCGGCTTACATTCGCTCGACCAAGGCAACTTTGGAGTTAATGGAAACAGCCATAAAACAGTTTCACAATCCCGAAAAAGGTGTTAATATATTATTGGCGCCGACGGGAATTCAACTGTGTTCCGATGCTTTGTTTGAAGGCTGCATCGATTTGAGCGATCGCTACAATCTTTGCCGCCACGCCCACCTCTTAGAAACCCCCGCTCAAAAACAGTTAGCTTACGAAAAATACGGCTGTAGCGCTGTCGAACACCTGCAAAAAATTGGTTATTTGAGTCCCAGAACTTCCTTAGCGCATTGCGTTTGGCTGGACGATTCCGACATTGCGATTATGGCAGAAACGGGAGCGACAGTCGTACACAATCCCCTCAGCAACTTGCGGTTAGGAAGTGGCATTGCACCGATTTTGAAATACCGTCAAGCGGGAGTCAACGTATCTTTTGGCTGTGACGGCGCTGCTAGCAATGACTCTCAAGATTTGCTGGAAGCGATTAAAATTGGTTCGATTTTGCACAATATCACGGATTTGGATTACCGCCAATGGATTACACCGCGCCAGTCTGTAGAAATGGCATCCCTGGGAGGAGCAAAAGGCTTGAATCTCGCCGATGAAATGGGCTCGCTGACAGTCGGTAAAAAAGCAGATTTGGTGCTGTATGATTTAACCAGTTTATCATTGCTGCCACGCACAGATCCGATCGGCTTGCTGATTTTGGGACGCCCGACTAATGCGGTAGATAGCGTTTGGGTAAACGGCAAGCAAATTGTTGCCAAAGGTAAGGTGAAAACGATCGATGTTGATGCTTTGAGGCGGGAATTATTCGATCGCAGCGAGTGGAATAGCAAGCGTCAATCGCAAACGGTGAGCGAGATTGAAGCGCACTACCGCCAAGTTATGAAACTGCAAGGTTACTCTTAAAAGCTATCCTCTCTATTCCTAAAAATAGTTAACCAACTGTTTATAGTAAGGACTTTAATCCTTACTATATTAAACTCTCAAAAACTTTAGTCCCCAGTCGCGAAACTAAAAACAAAGAGGTAAAAACGTGATACCACATCACCCAAAATATCAACCAAAGAGAACTGTTATGTCATGGAAAACCAGGCTGGCTACTGTCGCCATCATTACATTAGCAATTTTCGCAGAATTAGCGCCGTCACTGAAAATTAACCCCATCAACCTCGCAAATCCTCCTCACTCAAAAGCTGCAGCCATGACACCCCCTAACAATCCGAGCAATGTAGACGCCAGACTTGTTGCAGCTAATACCAAATTTGGCTTTAACTTGTTCAACTCCCTCACCAAACAACAGCCGAATCAAAATATCTTTATTTCCCCTACTTCTGTCGCCCTCGCACTATCAATGGCATACAACGGAGTTAGCGGAAAAACCAAACAAGAAATGACAAAAGTTCTCGAATTAACGGGAATGACTCCCCAAGAAGTCAACGAAGGAAATCAAGCTTTGCAAAATAGTTTGCAGAAAGTTGACCCCAATGTCCAAGTATCAATTGCAAACTCGCTTTGGGCGAAACAAGGCTTCTCCTTAAAACCAGAATTTCTGCAAATAAATCAACACTACTACAATGCTCATCTTACCGAACTAGACTTTATGAATCCGCAAGCTCCCAGCATCATTAACAACTGGGTGAGCCAAAAAACTCAAGGAAAAATTGATAAAATAGTCGATCGAATTAGTTCGGATCAAGTCTTGTTTTTGATTAACGCCATCTATTTCAAAGGCAACTGGAAAACCCCCTTTGATAAATCTCAAACTGCCAACAAAACTTTCTCTTTACCCGATGGCAGTTCAAAACAGCATCCGATGATGTCTCAGAAAGGCTTTTATTGGTACTACGAAACACACCAATTTCAAGCAGTCAGTTTACCTTACGGAAAAGAAGGCGCTCTGGCTATGTATATTTTCTTGCCCAACTCCAATAGCAATTTGGCCACTTTCTTGCAGCAACTAACACCAGCAAACTGGGATAAATGGAGGCAACAATTTAGCGAAAAAAAGGGTATAATTGAAATACCGCGCTTCAAGATTGATTATAAAGTTGAACTCAGCAACACACTCATACCTTTGGGAATGGCAGGAATTTTTGATATTTCAAAAGCCGACTTTTCTCCGATGACTGATGACAAAATAGCAGTAGATTCAGTACAACACAAAACATTTGTCGAAGTAAACGAAGAAGGTACAGAAGCAGCAGCCGTGACTTCCATCGGAACCCGAAGCTCGCCTTTTCAAATGAAAGTAAACCGTCCATTCTTTTGTGCCATTCGAGACAATACTACAGGAACAATATTATTTATGGGTACCATCGTTGACCCCCAATAATATCAAAAATAGTAGGTGTGTCAGGAAATGTTCGATCGACTTTTAATCAAATAACCCTAGCTGGCGCACCCTAACAAGCTAATTATACGGTAAAATATCAGTCTAAAAATAATCATACTTGCGACAAATTGATGATTAAAGTGCACAAATGGCAGCGGATACTGGCTTTAATAGTTGTTTTTACGATCGCCCTTACCTCCTCCGCGATTTTATCCCCGCGTCTCTTGGCTCAAACCCCGCCCAAAACCCCAACAACCGAATTGCGAGGCGTCTGGCTGACGAACATTGACAGCGAGGTTATGTTCTCCCGCAACAACATCATTGACGCTGTAAATCGACTCGATCGACTCAATTTTAATACCATCTATCCCACGGTTTGGCAAGGAGGCTATACGCTTTATCCGAGTGCTGCAGCCCAACGAGTATTCGGACAGTCGATCGACCCCTCGCCCGGATTGAAAGACCGAGACATCCTCAAAGAAATTATAGCACAATCCCACCAAAAAGGTATAGCAGTAATCCCCTGGTTTGAGTTTGGTTTCATGGCTCCCGCCGAATCGGAATTAGCCACACTTCACCCAGAGTGGCTGGCGCAGCGGCGCGACGGTTCAACTATTTGGAAAGAAGGCCAACACGATCGAGTTTGGCTGAATCCCTTTCATCCCGAAGTCCAGCAATTTATCTCAGATTTAATCCTAGAAATTGTCGCTAATTATGATATAGATGGTATTCAATTTGACGACCATTTCGGCTTGCCCGTAGAATTTGGCTACGAGCCGTTAACAGTGTCAATGTATCAGCAACAAATCAAAAGCCCTCCCTCCGACGACCCCCGCGAAACCTTCTGGGTGCGCTGGCGCGCTGACAAAATTAACGACTTCGTGGGGCGAGTTTCCCGCGCCATCAAATCCCGCAAAGAAAAATGTATTGTCAGCTTATCTCCGAACCCTTTTCACTTTTCTTTACCCGCCCACTTGCAGGACTGGTTTACCTGGGAAAGACGCGGCTACATCCAAGAAATTGTGTTGCAGGTTTATCGCAGCGATATCAAGCGTTTTAGTGCAGAACTGGAACGGGAAGAAGTTAAATTGGCTAAACTTAACATTCCAACTGCGATCGGCATTTTAACTGGTCTTAAAAATAATTCCGTGCCCCTAAAACAAATTCAAGAACAAGTGCAAGAAGTGCGAAAAAGAGATTTCGCTGGCGTGTCGTTCTTTTTCTACGAAAGTTTGTCTAATTGGGCTAACGAAACCCCCGAACAGCGCAATTATGCCCTGCAAGAATTCTTTCCCACAAAGATGCAGCGCCCGCCATCCGAAGGCCGAATTTGAAACCCACGGTTAAAATGAGAAAAAGCATACAGCGCTTAGGAATTGTCATCTTATCTTTGACCACTTGCCTAACAATTGGCTATCTCACTCCCAGAAAGTGGGGAAATTACTCGCAAGCAGATTGCACTCTCTCTCTATACATTTCTAACGAAGGCATCCACACCGAAATCATTGTTCCAGTTAAAAATGAATATTTTGACTGGAATCAATTTTTACCCCTAACACAAATAGGGCGAGATGCCACTTCTGATTATAAATATTTGTCTTTTGGCTGGGGAGATCGAGCTTTTATGTTGGAAACTCCCACATCAGGAAGTATCAACCCAGTTACAGCTTTCAAGGCGCTATTTCTCCCTACTCCGTCTACCCTACACGTTCAAAGTTATCGGCTTGTCCCCCAAAATATAGAAACCAAATGTGTTAAAATCAGTGGAAAAAATTATCTGATGCTGGTAAATTTTATTAAAAATTCATTCCAATTAGACGCAGCAGGTAAGAAAATGAAAATTAGCTACGGCTACGGTAACAGCGACAGTTTTTATGAAGCAAAAGGCAGTTACTATATTTTGAGAACTTGCAACGACTGGACGGCCGAAGCTTTGCAAAAAGCCGAGGTCAATACTCCTTTATGGTCAACGCTTTCTTCGGCGATTATGTTTCATCTTAATAGCGGTTGCGAATGTCAAGAATAAATGGCAATGGGTAATACAATTTTAGATTTTAGATTTTAGATTTTACATTTTAGAATTCGGAAGGAATGATTATGTCTGAGTTGGCAGATTGCCCAAAGTTGCATTCTTTTTTTTAACTGGTATAATTAGCAATTTGAGGAAAAATCATGAATGTAATTCCAGCGATCGACTTATTGGATGGAAAATGCGTCCGATTGTATCAGGGAGACTACGCGAAGTCTCAAACTTTTAACGACAACCCCGTCGAAGTCGCCAGACAGTGGGTAAATGAAGGCGCGACAATGCTGCACTTAGTAGACCTCGACGGCGCTAAAGCTGGTCATCCAGTCAACCAAGCCGCCATTGAAGCGATCGTCCGATCAGTAGACGTTCCCTGTCAAGTAGGTGGCGGAATGCGCGATCGCGCTTCTGTTGCTGCTATCCTCAATTTAGGCGTCCGGCGCGTCATTCTCGGCACTGTCGCCGTCGAACAACCGCAATTAGTTGGCGAATTGTGCGCCGAATTTCCCGATCAAATTCTGGTCGGCATCGATGCCAGAAATGGTAAAGTTGCTACTAGAGGCTGGCTAGAAACTTCGGAAGTTTTAGCGACAGAATTGGCGCAAAAAATGGCCGAGTTAGGGGCGGCTGAAATTATTTACACCGACATTCACCGTGACGGTACTATGGAAGGGCCGAATTTGGAATCTTTGCGCGAAATTGCTAACGCTATTTCGATTCCGGTGATTGCTTCCGGTGGCGTTAGTTCGATCGTAGATTTGTTGAGTTTGCTGGCTTTGGAACCAATTGGTGTCAAAAGTGCGATCGTCGGTAGGGCAATTTATACCGGCGATATCTTGCTAAAAGAAGCAATTCAAGCAGTCGGACAAGGGCGGTGGCAGGATGTACCGCCAGATTTGGGTTCTTCAAGTTTTGCTTGATAGTCATGTCGAGTTAACTGGCTACCCAATATGTAACAGTTATCAATTTCCGACTCACAATCAACAGTCAACAGTCAACAATCAAGAGTCAACAGTCAACAGTCAACAGTCACCGTAGAATCGTTTTTCTTACCATCATCGTAACCATGTTTTTGAACCATACAATTACAGCTTTAAGTTCTGGGATGGCATCCCTAGTTGCTCCCATACCTTTGTTAGCAACAGTCGAGGCAGAAAATTCGCCGATCGTCCTCAGCGGAGTTTTGCTCACTTTGGTAGTGATTTATATCGCCAGTAAAATCGGCGCAGAAGTGGCTCTAAAGTTTGATTTTCCGCCGGTTTTGGGTGAACTTGTAGCAGGGGTAATTGTTGGCGTATCTGCTTTACACCTAGTCGTTTTTCCCGGAAGCGGGCTGTCAGCATCCAACTCAGGGATTATGACAGTTCTGCAATCGATTAATCATCTGTCTCCTGCCGCCCTCACCAGTGTCTTTGAATCGCAGAGTGAAGTCATTGCAGTGCTAGCTGAATTAGGCGTGATTATTCTGCTGTTTGAAATTGGCTTAGAGTCGGATCTCAAACAACTGAAAGCAGTGGGAATTCAAGCCACCGTTGTCGCCTGCGTAGGTGTGGCAGTTCCCTTTGCCGCTGGTACTGCGGGCTTGATGATAATTTTCCACACGGCGGCGATTCCGGCGATTTTTGCAGGGGCTGCTTTGACGGCAACCAGCATCGGAATTACCTCCAAAGTGTTGTCTGATTTAGGACAACTGAGCTCTAAAGAAGGTCAAATTATTGTCGGTGCGGCGGTGATTGATGATGTGCTAGGAATTATTGTCCTGGCTGTTGTCGCCAGTTTAGCCAAAACCGGTGAGATTGATGTTGTTAATGTCATCTATTTGATTGTCAGTGCAACTGCGTTTCTGCTAGGTTCGATTCTGTTGGGGGGCATCTTCGACAAAACCTTCTCGGCGGTGGTGGGTCAACTCAAAACTCGCGGTAATATTATCATCCCGGCATTTATTTTTGCTTACTTCATGGCTTTTCTGGGCAATGCAATTCATCTCGAAGCGATTTTGGGTGCCTTTGCTGCGGGCTTGGTTTTGGATGAAAGCGATGCGCGCCAGGAGTTGGATGAATTGGTGAAACCCATCGCCGATTTATTTGTACCCATCTTTTTTGTAACCGTGGGGGCTCGGGCGGATTTGGGAGTTTTGAACCCAACAGTGCCGGATAATCGGGCGGGGCTTTTGATTGCGGTATTTTTGATTGCGGTGGCGATTGCGGGCAAGTTGGTGACTGGTTGGGCAGTGTTTGGTCAGCCGGGAATTAATCGATTGGCGATCGGAGTGGGGATGATTCCTCGGGGCGAAGTCGGGTTAGTGTTTGCCGGCATCGGTTCGGCGAGTGGGGTTTTGGATAAACCGTTAGAAGTCTCGATTATTATCATGGTGATTCTGACGACTTTTTTGGCTCCGCCTTTTCTGCGGGTTGCCTTTGGCGATACGGTAGAGCCTCCTGCTAGTGGGGAACTTTCTAGCGAGAAAATAGTTTGATTGAGGGAATTTGAGTCTGGGCGATCGACTAATTTAGACACAAAGGTCGATCGTCCAAATTGTCTTACCCGTAATATCATGTCCCCTCGATTCCCTCCGCTTCGCTTCGCCCGAAATCAGGTAGGGGCGGGTAAACCTGCCAATATCTGCCAATAATTGACCCTCTCAAAAACCCGCCCCGGCCGGGATATTATCGTCAATCGATCGCCCAAATTGTTTTACCCGTAATACTTTTTATTCAGCAACTTTAATAGCCTTCTCTTCCTAGGGCTCGTTCGTAAGTCCTAATTTAGATAAATCAGTTAATTCCATAATGATATCCATTTTAAAACTCAGCGTTAAATCTTTGAGAGCATTCGCGATCGCCTCTTGAGAAGTAGGTATTTGTTCAATTAATTCCAGCAAGATATCCCCATCACAATAGTACGCCGCATCATACATTTGCTGTAACCATTCGGGGGGCATCAGTGCTAAAGCATCTCTAGACAATTCAACCCTCGGCAATGAAGAAGACTCTTGAGAGGTAAGGGGCGGGATGCGATTTGCTTTATTCTCGTCTCGCGGCAGTATCTCCGTTAAGATTTGTAATAACTGTGCGATCGTATAAGGTTTTAACAAAAATGTTTTGACATTAGCATCTAATGCCAGCTTTCTGTTAGCAAGGAGTCCGCTAGTCGCAATTATCTTCACCCCAGGATTAATTTCTTGCAACGCGCGCATTGCGGAAACACCATCTAGGTTAGGCATCATCATATCCATTAAAACCACACTAATTTCCTGTTGATGTTCGCTATAGAGATCGACGGCTTCAAGCCCATCACTAGCGAGTATTGTTCTGTAGTTATAGTTTTCTAGAGAAGTCTGTGTGATCTCTCGAATAGAGGCTTCATCATCAACAATTAAAATCAACTCGCCGTTACCTCTATGCATTGCTTTTTCTACGGTTGTGAGGCTCACTTCTCCCTCTATAGCTGGTAATAAAACCTCAAATTCCGTACCCTTACCCAACTCGCTATAAACCTTAACAAAACCGCCATGATTTTTGACAATCCCCATTACTGTTGATAATCCTAGCCCTGTTCCTTTGCCAACTTCCTTGGTAGTGAAAAAGGGGTCAAAAATTCGGTTTAACAATTCTGGCGGCATACCAATTCCTGTATCAGCCACCCTCACCGCCACATAACAGCCTGCTTTTGCTTCCAAATTCAGCAGGGCATCATCTTCATCCAATGAGCGATTTTCGGCAGAGATGGTCAAACTTCCTCCTGATGACATGGCATCCTTAGCGTTAATCATCAGATTCATAAATACTTGGTGTATCTGGGTAGGATCACCCGATATTGTCCATAGTTCCATTGCGGGAATTTTAGTCGAAATAGTTATTGATTTGGGAAATGTTTGTTGAACAACACCGATCACTTCTAGGAGCAAATCGCCTAGTTGTAATATTACATATTCACCATCCGTTGCTCGACTAAAAAGAAGAATTTGCTTGACCAAATCAGCCCCACGTTGAGCACTACCCGAAAGGAGTCTTAACAGTCTTTGTGTCGGTTCATTCATATTGGTAATTTTGAGAGGAAGCAGTTGACTAGCTCCCAGAATTGGGGTGAGAATGTTATTTAAATCATGTGCTATTCCACTTGCTAACGTTCCTAAACTCTCTAATCGCTGGGCATGATAAAACTGTTTCTCAAGGTGTTTTTTTTCAGTAATATCACTATTAACAACCAGGATAGATCGGGATTGGTGAAATTGATTTTTTATCAGTGTTTTACGACTTTCTACGATTATATTCTTACCTGTTTTAGTAAGTTGCTCTATTTCCCCCTGCCAACTGCCTTGCTCGGTAGTGATTTGGATCGGCTCAGTTAGTTTACAGGGTTGATTAAATAAGGTTTGAGTTTTATGCCCTATAACTTCGGCTTCTTCCCAACCATATAAACGTTCAGCTCCTTTATTCCAAAATAAAATATGATCGTCTAAATCCTTTACAAAAATGGCATCACTAGCAATATCAATTAAGGCTGCTTGTTCCGCAATTTTTTGCTCTGTTTCTTTACGTTGGGTAATATCCGTAATAATTTCTATGCCCACCCAACAATCTTGTTCTTTATCCCATTCAGCAACATAGTTTGAGGCAAGCCATCGAATCGTGCGATCGCCATGCAAAAACCGATATTCGATCACACCAGAGCGCCCCGCTTGAATATATTCGATAAATGAAGCGAGCGTTTTTTCTCGATCTTCGGGCAATATATTCGCTATGAATAAGGCAGAATCTGCTTGCACTGCTTCTAAGCTATAGCCCAAAATCTGTTGAGTTCCGCCTATCCAAGAATCGATCTCTAAAGTACCATCAGTCAAAAGACGAAAATTTTTAATAACGGCGATCGCGCTGTTGAGAATGTGAGTGAGTTTCGCAGATTCTTTTATTTTAGATTCTGTAATATCAGTCACAACAATACTATTAACTAAAATCTCATCTATCTGAAGTTGTTTAAACGATAATTTAACAGGTACTTCCTTATTTCCCGTTGCTGTGATCAAAGATAATTCTCTAGTGACAGTTTCCTCTGTCTGAACCTGCTGCAAAAGTAGTAAAAATCCTTTTTTGTACTTGGGCATAATAAAGGTTTCTAATTGAGAGCCTATCATATTTTTTAAAGGACAATTTAAGAGTTCTGAGAGTCGCTGATTACAGTACAAAATCAAACCTTCAGAAGATACGGTAGCAGCTCCCTCGCCCATTTGTTCCACTAAACACTGATAAACATAATCTGCCCCATGAAGCGTAAAAACTCGCTCTCCTCCCTGCGTAGAAACAACAACAGCATCAACTTCCCCAGAACGAATCGCCTGCAACGTTTCTTCCGCTACATTTAGGCGTTCCTGCACCTGGGCCAATTCCCGATTTAGGGTTTCGACTTCTTGGCTCATTTTTTCAAGAGGGCTCAGAGAATCCTTCATTTCTTTCCTCTCCAATTATATTTTTTTTAGGCACGAGATTAAGACCAAGTAAGACTTTTTCTGTATTCGATAAATTGCCAATCATCTTTTGTAAGGGCAGAGGTAACTTTTTTATCAAGGTGGGAACAGCCACAATGTTCTCCGCAATAACAGATTCTGTCTGTTGATAAATATCAATAACTTCTAACTCATAACGCCCTTGGAGATGTTCCTCACAAATCTTTTTGATGTTTTGCAACGCCGTCACCGATTGCATCGTTGTACCTGAAATATAAAGACGTAGGATATAATGCTCTTCCTTCGATTGGGACAGGGACTGTTCAAAAAGTTCTGTGGTTGTTGGTTTAACATCTTCGGAGTCAATCATTGTTAGTGCCTCTATCTTCAGTTATTGTTCATCGACTCGAGGAAGAATTTGCAGTCCTACCAGAACTTTTTCAGTATTTGATAAATCACCAATAATCTTTTTAATCGGTTCTGGCAATTTTCTAACGAGAGTCGGTAGAGCAACGATGCTATCTTCTATGGCTAGCTGCGGTTGTTGACTTAAGTCAATAATTTCAATGGTATATTGACCGTGAAGATATTCCTCACATATCTTCTTCAAATTGGCAAAAGCAACCAGAGATTTAGGTGTTTGTCCCGCCACATATAATCGCATTTGCCACATATCTGACCCTTTTGGATTAGTGGCCTGTGACAAATTATCTGTTACATTATCTGTCATGCTGTTTCTCCTTATAGAGAGGTTTTAGGGATTAAGATGACGTAACCTTGCCATAAAGGTTCGATTCTCCAGCAGCGCTTTTTCTTCCTCTTGCTCTTCTTCAAGCAGCCAATCTAACTCCGCCTCTCGATTGAGCAATTGCATTTGTAGATCATTGATCTGAGCTTGTACGAGTTTTTTCTCTTGTTCATACTCCCGTTTTTTTTGTTCAAAATTCTGTCGGCGTTTTTTAGCGGCAGATTGTTCCTTTAGTTCTTGATTGATTCTTTCCGTTCCTGTTAATACCTTGCCATCTCCCAAGTAAACCTCGACCAACTTTACGCCTTCAGAGGTGACGATAAATTCCCGTACTTGATTAGAGTGCATCATACCACGAGATTTGAGGACATAGAGAATCCGATTGCGCTCCCCATTCACCTTGAGCGTTTGGAGTTCTAACCAAGTATCCATCAGAGAGGAAACACCCATTTCTGTCTGTTCGTGGTCACTGTCAGTATCACCGGGCGTTAAATCTGCCAAAAAAACGGTGATTTGTTGGCTCTTTAAATAGTCAATCAAACGCATGAAAAAGCTTTTTGTTTGCATAAAGCTTCCACTAAAAATGAGATTACTCATCGGATCGACGATAATCGTGCTTGGTTGAAATTCTTTTACCCAACGATGGATTTTAAACAAACGCATTTCTAAATTGTAGTTAGTGGGACGTACCGCATCAAATTGCAATAATCCCTGCTCTACATAGGGGGCTAAGTCCAGACCAATCGACTTTAAATTGCGGAGAATTTGTTGGGGGGATTCTTCGGTGGCGAGATATAAACACCGTTCGCCTCTCAGGCAGGTTGCTTGGGCAAAATGAGCGGCCAGCGTTGTTTTTCCCGTTCCTGCCCTGCCTGTGACAAGAATACTGCTACCCCGATAGTAGCCCTGCCCGCCAAACATTTCATCAAGCTGGGAAATGCCCGTTGAGATTCGCTCATTAGAAACCGCATGATCTAACTTTAAGGAAGTAATGGGTAAGACCGAAATGCCAGTTTGTTCAATTAAAAAAGGATACTCATTGTTACTATGGCGTGAGCCACGATATTTGACAATTTGAAGGGTTCTGGTGGCGATTTCTTGAAAGGTTTTTTGCTCTAATTTGATCACACAATCCGAAACATATTCTTCTAAACCTTGACGGGTTAAGGTGCGATCTCCTCGCTCCCCTGTGATCACGGCTGTCACACCTTGGTCTTTTAACCAATGAAATAAACGGCGTATCTCGGCTCGGACAATGTTGGCATTGGCTAAACCAGCAAACAAGACTTCTATCGTGTCTAAAAGTACCCGTTTAGCGCCAATTTTTTTGATCGCATAGCCTAGACGAAGAAATAGGGCTTCTAGGTCATATTCTCCTGTTTCCTCAATTTCGCTGGGTTCAATATAAACATGATCTATTAATATTTTACCTTCAGCAATTAACTGATTTAAATTCCACCCTAAAGAGGCGACGTTTTGGGTGATTTCTGACGCAGTTTCTTCAAAGGTGACTAAAACGCCTGGTTCTCCGTACCGCGTTGCTCCGCGCACGAGAAACTCCACACCAAATAAGGTCTTACCGCAGCCCGCTGACCCGCAGATTAAGGTTGGTCGGCCTTGGGGCAAGCCTCCATCGGTGATTTCATCGAGTCCCTGAATTCCCGTTGGGCATTTGGATAATTGTAACTCTTGAGTTTTTTCCATAAAAAATTAAAAATTCCTTTTTGATAGGAGTTACATAAGCGCACAACTATCCTACCTCTGACACTCTAGGAATCTGTGCTCTTGTCTTGATTACCTGTATAGGATTAACAATAGCACATTTTCTCACTTGAGTATCCATAGCTTTTCGTTTCTTAATGGAATCGTCAGCATATGGCGGATTACATCGTGGGGGAGAATCTCACTTTTGTAGCCAAGCAAGCTAGAGATCTAAGTTTTGAGGCAGAAGGCACGAGGAAGAAGGCAGGAGCCAGAAGAAGTGTTGTTACAAATATGAGATGCTCCCCATCGCAACCATTCTTGAGTTGATAAGATATGCCCGAATCAAATTTGCCACTTTGTCTTAAGTGGAGATCGAGTTTTCTTCTTCTGAGGCAGTAATGGCTCGATAATTCCCCACTCTTTATCACTCAAATCGCTGAAATACCAAATGTTTCATATCACTTCCGGTTGTACCGTCAGGTGATTGTTGACTGTAGAAGGAGGGGTGGAAAAACTCAATGGTTGAGTGTTAAATGTTGACTGGATTTTATTATTTCGATGCAACCGGAAACGATATCACTTTTACCTGTTTGAATCCACCTATTATCTGTGCATTTGACTCGGTCGCCTAAAAGATATCAAATGGGTTTTATAGAGGAATGCGATCGCAGTTATTTACCGACGGGTGCTACAGCACCGCTTTGTAACACAGGAATTTCAATGCGGAACTCTGCTCCTTGATGGGGTTGAGAGAAGCACTGGAGTAAGCCACCATGCTTATCAACTACAATTTGATAGCTGATGGATAGTCCTAATCCAGTTCCTTTACCAATTGGTTGGGTGGTGAAGAAGGGATTGAACACCTGTTGTCTAACAGTTTCCGTCATCCCTGGTCCATTGTCTTGAACTTGAATCACCACGTTTTTAGAACAACCGGGCCCAGTTTCGTTTGTGACTAGCTTAGTCCGAATAGTGATGCGACTGGGATTTGTTTGGATGTCTTTTCTAGAACGCTGATTGTCGTAGTTTTCTAAAGCATCAATCGCATTTGCCAGAAGATTCATAAAGACTTGGTTCAACTGTCCCGCATAGCACTCTACTCGCGGTAAGTCGCCGTACTCTTTGACAATTTCAATAGCAGGATGAGCCGGATTTGCCTTGAGTCGATTTTGCAAAATCATCAATGTGCTGTCAATTCCCTCGTGGATATCAACTGGCTTCATTTCTGCCTCATCTAGCCGCGAGAAGTTTCGTAGCGACAGGACAATTTGACGAATGCGATCGGCTCCTACCTTCATTGAAGTCAGGATTTTGGGTAAATCTTCACTAATGAAGTCCAGCTCGAACTCTTCAATTTTTTCCTGAATTTCGGTATTAGTTGGATAGGTTTGCTGGTAAAGCTGAATCAACTGTAGTAAATTTTGCGTGTAGTCGGCAGTATGGCTCAGGTTGCCATAGATAAAGTTGACTGGATTATTAATTTCGTGAGCAACACCAGCAACCAGTTGCCCCAAACCTGACATTTTCTCTGCCTGAATAAGCTGTGCCTGAGTTTGCTGTAAGGTTTTGAGTGCAACCTCAGCTTCCTCTTTTGCTTGCCTTAACGCAGATTCGGCTTGCTTGCGCTCAGTAATATCCAGTGCCAAGGATGCGACTCCAACAATATTTCCACCATCCCCTACTAAAGGCGTATTGAACCATTCGCAAATAATGATTTTGCCGTCTTTCGTAAAATTTTCATTGACGCTGTAGCGTCCTCCGGCCTCAATCAACAGCTCGTTCATAACTTGATTGACTATCTTTCTGGTAGGCGCAGGCACAATTAATTCTGCGGGATGGTGTCCGATCGCCTCTTTCGCCGTGTAACCAAAAATCTGCTCGGCCGCTGGATTCCAAGCAGTGACTTTAAAGTTTAAATCCCATTCCACAACTGCCAGTGAACTTTGGCGGAATAGATAAGATAGTCGCTGTTCCGACGTTTTGAGTTCCTCTTCTGTCTGTTTCCGTTGAGTAATGTCAATCCCTGTTTTGATGATGTACTCAATTTCACCTTCATTATCCAGTAAAGCAGTATCTGACCAGGCAATGAGTCTGAGTTGTTGATCTTTGCTCACCCAACTGCCTTCATACTGCTGGGGAAAATTACCAGATTGTAAAGACTCAAAAGCAGTTTTGGCAAGTCCTGCTAAGTCTGAGGTCGGGAACAATTCCCAAATGTAGCGCCCTTTCACTTCACTAAATGAGTAATGAGTCATTTGTTCGCAAGCTCGGTTAAAGCGAACGATTTGTCCCTGCGGGTCGAGCACAACTACCAGGGCACCTGCAATTTCAAGAATTGCTGAAACAAAATTGCGTTCCACTTCAAATGCTTTAATCAGTTCCTCTAACTGGATTGCCATATTGTTAAAGGCGATCGCCAATGTCCCCAATTCGTTTTGGCTGTCGATGTTGACCCGCGTCTCTAATTGCCCCGCACTGAGTTCAGTAGCTGCCGTGGTTAAGCGCTGTAGCGGCACCACAATTTGCCGAATAAATAGATACCCAATGCCAACAGCGACGATCGTCACCAGCGTCAATGAGCCTCCCATAATTGAGAGCATTTGGTAAACGGGAGCATAGGCCTCAGCCGTTGGCAGTTCTACAACCACATTCCAATTCACGCTCCGAACTAAGGCACTGGCTCCCAATACTTCTACCTGCTTTAGACCCTGATAAACATTAAGGTGCTTAGTATTTTCGGATGCTTTCAAGAATTGAAAAAAGGGGCGCTTAGAAATATCTTGAACTTGAAAAGTTTCTGGCTTACTACCCTTTTGAGCAATGAGAAAATTACGCTCATCAACTACATAGACATAACCCGTCTTACCAACATCTGTTTGGGAAACAATAAACCAGAGAAAGTTGAGATTTACCTCTGCTAATAGCACCCCATCCACCTCATCTCGCTCATTCCGAATCGGAACCGCCAGAAGGGTGGTTGGTTGGTGATTTGTAGGATTAATTTCTACAGGACTGACATAATCTTCCTGTTGTTTAAAAGCACGAATAAACAGTGGCGAATTGGCTGGATTTTCTAATTTAAGCGGTTTATAGGGTGAAACTGACGCAACAACTTTTCCCTTCCTGTTCAAAATGGCAACTGCTTCATAAGCATCATTATGACGAATCAACCCTTCCAACAGGCTCTGCTGCACTTGAGGTTGAAAGTTGGTGAGTCCTTTGACCCTAGCTAAATAGCTCAGTTTTCGTTTCAAGTCATCTAGATAATTATCAATCTGCCCTCCTGCTGTCTGGCTACGCGCTTGTTGGAGCGATCGCGATTGCTGGATCTGCGCCTGAAAGCTGAGGTAGATCAGCAAGCCACCTGTGGGCAGTAAGCTCAGAAGAACCAAAAATATCAAACCATAGCGGAGCTGATTTGCAATAGAAAAGAAGCGTTGCCAAGGATGAGAACGAGAACTTCTGGCGATCGGCACAGCGCGATCGTTGCGTTGATTTTGCATCGGACTTAAGGATCAATATTGGTAAATAAATTAATGCGCGCACTAAGGAGACACATCAATTTGGCCAGTCGTCACAGCTTCTCGGATGGTCTTGAAAGTGTCCTCTTCCTGAGACGTGAGACTACCACGGAAAGGGGCAAAGTCGTAGATCTTTTCCTTGAGCCCAAACTTGTAAAGTTTTCCTTCCCAGCGACCTTGCTGGGTTAACACTGCCACATTTAGCACAAGATTGGGAATGTCCTGCAGAACGCTAGTGAGGACTTTGCCGGGAGCCACTTCATACTGATCCTTTGTCCTACCAATCACAAAGACTCCTGGCTTTTGCGAAACGGCTATTAGCGCGGCTAACCCTGCCTCACCCGCGTTGAAAGTCAAAACATCTACTCCAGAGGCAACCATATCCGTTGCAATTTTGGTGGCTTTTTCCGTATCAACCCAAGAATCTAGAAAAGCAGTGGAGGCTTGAACAGAGGGATTCGTTGCCTTGACTCCCCGCCTAAACAAGGCTTCTTCTTCTTGGTAAACGGGATAAGGTTCACCCACAATATAGCCAACTTTATTGCTTTTGGTCTTCATGGCAGCCAAAGCGCCTGTGAGGTACCCCACTTCACCCGATCGAAAGGCAACAGCCCCTAAATTTCTGTTATTCCCTGGATGCGTTGTAATCAGGGCAAATTTCGTGCGTGGAAATTCTTTAGCGAGCTTTTCGGCAGTTGTGGAATAGGCACCACTGGCGGCAATTATCAGGTCATAGCCGGACTGGGCATATTTGCGAATGGTAGCTTCACTATTTTCACCGTCAATACTGTCAGTAATGTCTACCTCAGCATTAAATTTATTTTTGATTAGATTCAATCCTTCAAAGCAAGCTTGATCCCAACTTTGGTTGTCTTTGGCGCCTGTGGTGAGCATTGCCACTCTAAAGCTGCTAGAGGTGCTGGTTTCAGGGGCAGAGTCTACGTTCGGAGTCGATCGACTGCAACTGATCGCAAAAAATAGAGCTAGAGCCGCCAGAGTCATTTGTTTCAAGAGAGATTGAATCCGCATAATAGCTTTTCGCAGCAAGGTTACTTTTTCTACCCCCATAAAATTTGTTGAACCGTATCTCAACAATCTTCACAACTCTTACTGTAGCTGGGATTTAATGACTCTGGCCGATTCAGCGTACGACTCATTTAACCTCAAAAACAAGTAAGGACACGGCACTGCCGTGTCCTTACAACTCTAACCTGCAATTAACCGAATTTGTTTGCTCTTACTTAACAAACAGCATTTCTTGATAAGTAGGCAGCGGCCACAAATCATCAGCCACTTCACCTTCCAGAGCATCCGCATACTTGCGAACCTCATCCATCAAAGGACAAATTGTTTGCGAAGCATATTGCATATGGTCTTCTGTCGAAGCAAAATCGTGCTTGCTCAAAGCAGCACTCAATTTGCTGGCAGTATCAATCATGGACTTAACCAGCACCGCTACTTTTTCGGCACTTTCCTTTTCCAGTTCAATCCCAATCTCTTTCAATTTAGAAATCGTTCCAGAAACTTCAGCTAAATACCTCAAAGCTGCGGGGTAAATAATGGTTTTTGCCATGCTTATTACCAGTTTTGCTTCGACTTCAATTGCCAGCAAATACTGCTCAGCATAAACATCGTAACGGCTTTCCAATTCAACTGGAGTCAGAACACCTGTCTTTTCAAACAAGTCTTCAATGTATCCTTCCTTCAACACGGGTAAAGCATCTGCCGTAGTCCGCAAGTTAGCTAAACCCCGTTCCTCAACGGCCATTTTGTGCCATTCTTCGGAATAGCCGTCGCCACCAAATACAACCGCACCGTGCTCGTCCATCACTTCTTTGAGAATGGTTTGGATGGCAGCATTCAGTTCAGTTCCGTTAGCCAAATCGCTTTCTAATTTGTTAGCAATCCAGTCCAAAGAATCTGCAAGAATTGTATTCATCGCCACCAGCGGCCCGGAAACAGACTGACCGGAACCTACTGCCCGGAATTCAAATCGGTTTCCAGTAAAAGCAAAGGGCGAAGTCCGGTTTCTGTCTCCAGCATCCTTCATGAAAGTAGGCAGTGTTTCTACACCTAAGTTCATAATTCCCCGACCTTTAGAGTCCTTAACTTCTCCTCGGCTAATTTGCCCGAAGATATCTTCTAATTGCGAACCCAAATAGACAGAGATAATTGCTGGTGGAGCCTCATTTGCCCCCAATCGGTGGTCGTTGCTGGCAGTAGCAACTACCGCGCGCAGTAGCGGCCCGTATTTGTGAACTCCGCGAATCACAGCGCCGCAGAAAACTAAAAATTGTATGTTCGAGTGCGGTGTATCGCCGGGGTCTAATAAGTTTCCTTGGGTGGCATTGCCGACCGACCAGTTGACGTGTTTGCCAGAACCGTTAATGCCGGCGAAAGGCTTCTCGTGCAGCAAACACATAAAACCGTGTTTCTTCGCAGTGTTGCGGAGAATTGTCATGGTTAATTGTTGGTGGTCGCTGGCGACGTTTGCTGCTTCAAAAACTGGTGCAATTTCAAACTGACCGGGAGCTACTTCGTTGTGGCGAGTTTTGGCAGGAATTCCCAGCCGGTACATTCTTTCTTCTACTTCCTGCATGAAGACTTGAACGCGCTCTGGAATCGCTCCAAAATAGTGGTCGTCAAATTGCTGACCTTTCGCAGGAGGTTTGCCAAACAGGGTGCGACCTGCTAGCAGTAAATCGGGGCGGTTGTTGGTGAAATTGGCATCTACCAGGAAGTATTCTTGTTCGGAACCGCAACTGGAATTTACCGGAGCAACTTCGGTATTGCCTAATAGCTTTAACACTCGGGTTGCTGCTTTGTTCATGGCGGCAATGGAACGCAACAGCGGCGTTTTCTTGTCTAAGGCTTCACCTGTCCAGGAGATGAAAACAGTGGGAATGCACAATGTCATGCCGTTGTCTGTTTCCATGACATAAGCAGGGCTGGTGACATCCCAGGCTGTATATCCGCGAGCGGCGGCGGTGGAACGGATGCCGCCGTTGGGGAAGGAGGAGCCATCGGGTTCCCCTTGTACGAGAACTTTCCCTGCAAATTCTGAGATGACGGAGCCGTCGCCTTGCACTGAGATGAAACCGTCGTGCTTTTCGGCGGTACCGTTGGTTAGCGGGTAGAATACGTGGGCGTAGTAGAGGGCTCCTTTGGAAATAGCCCAATCTTTCATTGCTACTGCAACTACATCAGCTACGGAAGGATCGAGTTTTTGGCCGGTTTGAACGGTGTTTTTTACTGATTTGAAAATGCTTTTGGGCAGACTTTCTTGCATCTTGCTCAGAGTAAAAACGTCTGTTGCCCACATATCTTCGAGCCGCTTGGGAGGCCGACCCGGCATCAGTTTGCGGTTGACGATTTGAGAAATTGCTTGAACGCGCGATTCGTTTCCACTCATGGTTATTTTTATTGGTATTGCGGGACGAGTAATTGAGAAAAAATAGATGTTAGCAAAAGTCTAACGATTGACGAATATGCTGAATTTACCTCACATTTTGCACTATTCTCAATAAGTCTGGGACGGGCGGGTTCTCCTGCCCAACCCCTACTCCCCACAAGAAAAATCACTCTTTGTGGAATAGGCATGAAAGCCTGTTCTTGATCATGGTGCAACATCTGAGATTTACCCAACGTTTTTAGTCAAAGCTAACTTTTGGGAGAATGCCTTTTTTGGCAGGCTCGAAAAGATTGGAGGAGCGAGGCACAATGACATCGCCGTCCATCGGCTGTGACAATCCAGTGTGAGATGCGGTTGGATTGCGATTATTAGCAAGAAGATAAATGGCAAGAGCCTGTACAAACTTGAGTCAACATTATAGATGTCTGCACTGCACAAATTTCGTAACTAATCTTCACCCTGGTCAGCTCAAAAATTTTGTGCGAATCAATTCCGATGAATTCAGGTCAAAACTACTTATGGTTTTTAACAGTTCGACGATCGATAAATCGCAGTCCAGCAAACAACGCACTCGTTTAGGAGTTTTGGAGAATTATGGAGAGTACACAATCTACACTTGGAGAGTTTAAACAATCATTAACCAAATAAATGTATTGTAGGCTACATAATTTTAGGTTTTTTTCAGAAAGGTCGATCGCACCAAGCGCACACAACCGCAGGGTTTCAGTTTAACAGGGCATGGGGCCTGGGGCATGGGGCCTGGGGCATGGGGCCTGGGGCATTGGCCCGCGCAGCGCATACGTCACCACGCTTGAGAACCGCTATATAATAAATAAAGTCTGGCAACTATTCTAAAATTTGGTGCGACAATTGGCCGTAGAAATCTTTACGAGATTTGGGAACTTATTAAACTGTTATAGCCGCAGTTTATTGAGCATAAATGAGTAAGTTGATAGTTTTTAGTTAAGTGGTTGGTAATCCGAAGACTTCAGAGTATGAGCCAAAAAGCGTTCTGTGTAGTACAAAGCTAATTGATTGCTCGGGCCATTAAAAACTGCATCAAAGGCGTGTTCAGCCCAAGGAATTTCGAGCAAAATAGCCCGTGAAGCGAAGCTATCCCGTAGGGAATCGCCCGTGGCTCGCAATCGTTGGTAGAGCGATCGACCAAACTTGGGCTGAACGATATGGTCGCGGCCTGCATAAACCAGTAGAGAAGGGGGAAGATTGGGTTTAATATAATTTATGGGAGAAGCCCGACGGTAAAGCTCATTGAGTTCGTCTGGCGTTCCTCCCAGAAAAGCACGCAAGACGGCTCGAACATTTATGGCATCAGGAAAAGGTGGGTCATTGTATCCCCGGAGCAGGTCATTTGGCCCGTAATAGTTCACCACTGCTCGAACAGGAAGCACACTAGAATTATAAGCAGTTAGCATTGCTAAATGGGCACCTGCAGACCTTCCCATCAAAGCAATTCGATCGAGATCGATTTCCCAATCAGCAGCATGAGTTTTGATATAGGAAAGAGCGGCTTGTACGTCCTCAAGCTGAGCAGGAAATCGATACTTGGGAGCGTGGCGATAATCAATTGCAACCACACAATAGCCTTGAGCTGCCATATAGCGGCTGAATTCCTCATTGGAATCGGGATTACCTCTCTGCCAAGCTCCCCCGTAGAGCGTGATAATCGCCGGATATTTGCCAATTTCCACCGGCCGATAAAGGTTTAGTTGCAGTGAAACTCCGTCAGGGTTGGCAAATACAATAGCCCGATCGATCCTAACGTCTCTGATGGGAATTCCTCGGAACGTATCTGCGAGGATAAACGGTTGAGGGCGTAGCTGCGCGCGATGGGATTGAGGAATGGCTGCTAAATAGTTTTCCCCTAAAACTGCTTGCATTTGGGTAGCTATGGCTGCATTGGCTGCTGGGAACTGCATCAGGGGTAGCAGGCCCAGGATGAGGGCGAACAGGTTACAAATCAGTAAAATAATGTAGACTTTGCCTTGATGCCGTTTGAGCAGGTTCAGCAGAAGGGCGATCGTATTGATAGCGACCAACCAAGGACTGATTTCGGGTGCTCCCACCGCCAAAGGGTACAGGAACATCGTGGGTGCTGGTACGATGACCCAGAGACTGAGAAATAGTGCGATCGCACTCAGGAACCAAGAAATAAATGGCGAGACTAAGAATGCTGCCAATAAAAGTAACTTTTTGCGTTTCTTCTTGTGGATCATCGGATTATGGATAATCTCCTAGCACATAAGTTGGCGGTGATTGAACCCCTTGATGCAAGCGGCTGGTTAAGCGTGTTCTGAATTTATCACCCGCCCAGGAGCGAATAAACCTTACTTGCTTTTTGCTTTTACGGCCCTAGATTCCACTGTGAATCCTGGAATATCTTGCAGTTCTGTTTCGCTCAAACTGTACTGTTCGCAAACCAAACTCAAACGAGTTCCGCTACTTTTAACAGCGTTGACAGAGTGAGTCAAATCTCCTTGAAAATAGATCAGCGAGTTGGCTTGTGGCTTAATCTGCCCGACTTGCTGTTTGTTGCGCCGCAGTATCAACTCTCCCCCTTGCAAGTTCGGCGGCACTTGTACGTATAAAACGCTGACGGCTGCGGGAGGTTCAACAGTTTTGCAGTACGATCGCAAAGATCGATCGATATGCGGATCGACGCGGGAACCTTCACCCAGCAACAAAGGGTTGAGGTAAAAAGCATTGCATTCAGGCAGTAATGCTTGGTCTAGATAGGGTTTGAACAAAGGGAAGCGCCGTTCTACTTCGGCGATTTCCGAACGTTGAAACACCACGGAAAACCCTTTTGTGCCAATGAAATCGCGATTGAGGTTGTTGATTGCTAGATAAGGGGAGGCTAGAATTCCTCCTCGCAAGTCGTTGAGGTAGTCGATCGAGAAAGCGTTAGGATGTTGGCTATAGTATTTCAAGGCACTCAAAAATCATCAAAGTTTAAGGAAACAGCAGATAGAAATGCAGCAATCGCTCCTACTTGGGATTGCTTGGTTCCGCGCAATGACATAATAATGTTTATTTGTGTCCGCGTACTTAAGTTAAAGGTTTTTCTTAGCTGCGGGCGATCGCCCGGAAGTGTCAAAACCGACGAGAAACGGCAGAATATCAGTATACAGGCGAGCGTTGTGGTGATTCGATTATATTTGCAATTCCATTATACATGATGCCGCTGGGCAGCCGATCGCCCATTTATTTTAACTTCTCCAATTGCAGGGGCGAGCCTAATTTGGGCGATCGCATCCGGCCGCTATTTTATCACGGATTTCTTGAGTTTGCTAGCTGGAAAACAGATGCGTGTTGGCGCTGTGTCGAAAACATCTTGCTAAAACAAGCAATCCGTGCATTAGGTCAAAAGGCTGGGAGGGCGATCGACAATATCTAACTGGCGATAGACCCTTAATAAAGTTTACAATGATACTAATTGGTCTAAAAAATACCACCAGTCCCAACAGTTACTAAGTAATTATTTCAGATTAAATTAATATCTTACAGAGTGGAAAAAAGCAAAGCGGCCAGCTATAATTAAAGAGTAAGTAAAAAAAACAACTCGCTGAAACGATATGCCAACAACATTGTACGAGAAAATGGGTGGAGAACCAGCCATTAAAGAGATGGTAGATGATTTTTACCGCGATGTTTTGGCTGACGAGATAGTGAGCCACTTCTTCGATCATACAGATATGGAAAAGCAGCGGCGTCATCAAACTGCTTTTATCTCTTATGCCCTCGGCGGCTCCCAGCAATACTCAGGCCGTTCAATGGAGAAAGCACACGCAGGTTTGAATTTACAGCCTGAACATTTTGATGCAATTGTGAAGCATTTGACCGATGCAATAGTTGCCCACGGCGCCTCCCAAGAGGATCTTGATCAAGCGCTAGCTAAGATCGCTACTTTGAAAGACGCTGTTTTGTACAAGTAAAATGGAGTGAAGACCACAGGGTTTTTGCAGCCACTAGAATATTGATAAAAGTGGAGATTTCGTAATTGTGCAGCGAAAGCTCCACTTTGTTTTTTGCCGGATATAATGAACCGCTTTCGAGGCGAAGGAAGAGAAGAGTTCACAATTAATGCGAGCATTGCTAGAGTTATTTAATCAGTATCCCGTAGGAGTTTTGGGAAGCAATCGCGCGATAGATATAGTGTAAGGATTCAGGTCTAAATTTGAGGAATTAAAGATGGTTCTTGCAGATCTGGATTAACCATCGCTTTTATAGCTT
>NZ_JAUBRB010000103.1:0-8679 GCF_036701585.1 Microcoleus sp. POL10_C6
TATATTTAACTCTGCTTGAATATATCGTGAGCTCCTGTTCTTAGTTTGCGATCGATTATTCAGCAAACCCTAATTAAGAAAAGTAAATTTTAGTGTTAATTTTATTGCCTTTTTATGAATAGATTATTTGTCCATCACATACAGTTAAGAAAAGTAAATTTTAGCGTTAATTAAAAGAGTATAGTTTGCAAGTGTGATAATTTATTAGTATAAGATAAAATTTCATCAATTTAAACAAGTAAAGAAAATGGTTCTCAAATACTTAGACCAAACTTTTTTAGGTTTCCAAGGATACATTCAGCACTCTGCCACAGGTAGGCTATTGGGCATAACCGCCGCACCTGTGTACGCACATCTAGTAGACCAATGGATTATTCGTACATTGAATTCTACAGCAGTCAAAACTGTCATTAACAAGGCTATGGATGCTGTAGTCAGCTTACAGTTTCGGCATGAACTGGCTAGTAGTGTCTTTATCGATCACAAATCTTTCCCTGACTTGTTCGAGGTGTTGTCTCATTGTGCAAAAACTCTCGAAATCCCCATGCCCCATGCAGTCACGAGGCAAGGTGGTGACTTTTTTAACGCCTACACTGTAGGGACAGATGAATATGCCTTAGTTTATATTTCGCCTGGGCTGTGCCAGTTTTTTTCTAAAGAAGAAGCCTGGTTTGTAATGGGGGACGAATGCGGACAAATTGCTGCTGATCACGCTATATACCATACGCTAGTTCAGATGTTAACAGATGTAATTACACCCTATCTGGGCTTCATTGGTAATTTGTTACGCGCTACAGCAGGCATATCTTTGCCTACCAACCCTATTGCTAGCTTTTCAGGGTGTCCGAGGCACTTCTCACCCTACACGAACGAAGCTTATTGAGATAGGTGCAAGATGTCAGCTTGCCAAGAACGAACAAACTGAACGCCTGTAACCACAAAAAGAGGATTGGGCAATGCTATTAAAAACTTTTGTGACGATAGACGGTAACGAAGCTGTTGCTCGCGTTGCCTACCGACTCAGTGAAGTTATCGCAATTTATCCTATTACACCGGCTTCAACGATGGGGGAATGGGCGGATGCCTGGTCATCTGCTGAACAGCCTAACGTGTGGGGAACTGTTCCCTCGGTTGTGGAAATGCAAAGTGAGGCAGGCGCAGCCGGAACGGTTCATGGAGCGTTGCAGGCGGGAACGTTGACTACAACGTTTACGGCTTCCCAAGGCTTGCTGCTGATGATTCCCAATTTATACAAGATTGCGGGTGAACTAACGTCTGCGGTGATTCACATTGCGGCCCGATCGCTAGCGGCACAGGGACTTTCGATTTTTGGCGATCACAGTGATGTAATGGCAGTCCGAGGAACGGGCTGCGCGTTGCTTTGTTCAGCCTCGGTGCAAGAGGCGCAAGATTTGGCGGCGATCGCTACTCGTGCCACACTGGAATCTCGTATTCCCTTCCTCCACTTCTTCGATGGTTTCCGCACGTCCCACGAAATTCAAAAAGTGGAACTGCTCTCCGATGATGATTTACGCGCTTTCATTCCGGATGAACTGATTCTGGCGCATCGCGATCGCGCCTTGACACCCGATCGCCCAGTGATTCGCGGTACAGCCCAAAATCCGGACGTTTATTTCCAAGCGCGGGAAACGGTTAACCCATTCTATAACGCCTGTCCAGGTATCGTACAGCAGGCGATGGATGAATTCGCACAACTAACAGGGAGACAGTATCAACTCTACGAATACTACGGCGATCCAGCAGCGGAACAAGCAATTGTATTGATGGGTTCGGGTTGTGAAACCGTGCATGAAACGGTGGATTACTTGAATGCTCGCGGCGCAAAAGTAGGTGTACTGAAAGTGCGGTTGTATCGACCATTTGATATCAATCGATTTGTTGCTGCACTGCCCGAAAGTGTAAAAGCGATCGCTGTACTCGATCGCGCCAAAGAACCAGGCAGCACGGGTGAACCATTATATCTTGATATCCTGAGTGCGCTAGTTGAAAGCAACCGTCGGACTATTCAGGTAGTCGGGGGTCGTTACGGTCTATCGTCTAAAGAATTCACCCCTGCAATGGTGAAGGCTGTATTTGATAATCTGACAAGTGACGGGCCACGAAATCATTTCACTGTTGGCATTAACGATGATGTTACCCATACATCATTAAACTACGATCCCAGCTTCTCCACTGAACCCGATAACGTAGTGCGAGCAATTTTCTATGGTTTGGGTTCCGATGGGACAGTGGGCGCAAATAAGAACTCAATCAAAATCATTGGCGAAGAAACAGACAATTATGCTCAGGGTTACTTTGTCTATGATTCCAAGAAATCCGGTTCTGTTACGGTTTCCCATTTGCGTTTTGGTCCAGAACAAATTCGTTCAACTTACCTGGTTAGCAGTGCAAATTTTGTCGCTTGCCATCAGTGGGAATTTGTAGAGAAATTCGATCTTTTGGGAGCTGCAAAACCCGAAGCTGTTTTTTTGCTCAACAGTCCCTACAATCCAGAAGAAACCTGGATGCGATTACCAGAGCGCCTGAAGGCGCAAATTGTTGAGAAGCAGTTGAAGTTCTACGTGATTAACGCTTCTCAGGTGGCGCGTGAGACAGGCATGAGCAGGCACATCAACACCGTGATGCAGGTTTGTTTCTTTGCCATTGCAGGCGTGTTGCCCCGTGAAGAAGCGATCGCACGCATCAAGCAATCCATCCGCAAGACTTACGGCAAGAAGGGTGAGGCGATTGTTGAAATGAATTTGAAAGCGGTCGATCGCACCCTGGATAATCTATACGAAGTCGAGTATCAGAATTATCAACAATCTGCTATTCCCACTCAGGTAGAAGAATCGCCCTCCCCGGTTTCCGATACTGCCCCAGCATTTGTTCGAGACGTGCTCGGCAAGATGATGGCACGGCAGGGAGATGATCTTCCAGTGAGTGCTATGCCGATTGATGGCACTTATCCCAGTGGTACCTCCAAATGGGAGAAGCGCAACATCGCCGAGGAAATTCCGGTGTGGGATGCCGATGTGTGCGTGCAGTGCGGCAAATGCGTGATGGTGTGTCCCCATGCCGTAATCCGCTCCAAAGTGTATGAACCCGAAGCACTCGCAACGGCACCGGAAACGTTTAAGAGTGCCAATGCCAGAGACCATGACTGGACGAATCTGAAATTTACGATTCAAGTGGCGGCTGAAGACTGCACGGGTTGCGGGATTTGTGTCGATGTTTGTCCGGCAAAGAACAGAGCCGAACCCAGGAAGAAAGCAATTAACATGGCTCCCCAGTTACCCTTGCGAGAACAGGAACGGGAAAACTGGGACTTCTTCCTCAACTTAGCGAACCCCGATCGCACCAAACTGAATTTGCACAAGATTGCTCAGCAGCAGATGCAGGAACCCTTATTTGAGTTCTCCGGTGCCTGTGCGGGTTGCGGCGAAACGCCCTACATCAAACTGGTAACGCAACTGTTTGGCGATCGGATGTTAGTGGCGAATGCGACAGGATGCTCATCTATCTATGGGGGTAACTTGCCAACAACCCCCTGGACGCACAATGCGGAAGGGCGCGGGCCCGCATGGTCAAACTCACTATTTGAAGATAATGCAGAATTTGGCTTGGGCTTCCGAGTCGCGATCGACAAGCAAATGGAATATGCCAGAGAACTCCTGCAAGAGCTATCGAGCAGTATGAATGGCAGTTCCCCAATTCCGGTTGACTTAGCATCCGCCATTCTCAATGCAGAACAAAAGGACGAAGCCGATATCGTCGAGCAACGCGAACGGGTAGCTATCCTCAAACAACACCTAGAGGAATGGTGCAATCAGTTAGAGGGAGAGCAAAATCTCAAATCTAAAATCCCAACTCTAAAATCCCTCGCCGATTACCTAGTCAAAAAGAGCGTCTGGATGATTGGTGGTGACGGTTGGGCCTATGACATCGGCTATGGTGGACTCGATCACGTCATTGCTAGTGGTCGCAATGTCAACATTCTGGTGTTGGATACAGAAGTGTATTCCAATACAGGTGGGCAGATGTCCAAAGCCACACCCAGAGGTGCGGTTGCGAAGTTCGCCGCCGGAGGTAAGCCTGCACCCAAGAAAGATTTGGGACTCATGGCAATGACCTATGGCAGTGTCTATGTTGCCAGTGTCGCGATGGGAGCGCGGGATGAACACACGCTCAAAGCCTTCCTGGAAGCGGAATCTTACAATGGCCCTTCGTTAATTATTGCCTACTCGCACTGCATTGCTCACGGCATTGATATGACAACGGGAATGCAGCAGCAGAAGGCGGCAGTCGAATCGGGGCGGTGGTTGCTCTATCGTTACGATCCGCGTCGGACTGAACGGGGTGAAAATCCACTGATTTTGGATTCGCGATCGCCCAAGATATCGGTTGAGCAGGCGATGTACAGCGAAAATCGCTTCCTGATGCTAACTCGCACTAAACCAGAAGATGCGAAACGATTAGTAGAACTTGCTCAGGCAGATGTCAATACTCGTTGGCAAATGTATCAATACTTGGCAGCCCAGCACCAGGGCCAACCCAACGGGCATCACGACGCAAACTCTGTTCCTCCCAACAGTGACAAACAGTCAGAACCTGCAAACCAGTAAACACTATTGTAGGGGCGCACAACCGTGCGCCCTGAAATTGGGTATTCTTCTCAGGCATCGTAAGAAGGAGAAATCATGAATTTAACCACAACTTATATGGGATTGGAATTGCTATCGCCCCTGGTGGTTGGTGCAGCCGCTCCTCTAACCGAAGATATCGATAATATCAAGCGAATGGAAGATGCTGGAGCTGCAGCCGTCGTCCTGCACTCACTCTTTGAGGAGCAAATTGAGCAGGAAATGTTCACAATGCACCACCATCTGCAACAGGGTACCGAAAGCTATGCTGAAGCACTGACCTACTTTCCTGAACCCGAAATTTTTCATGTAGGGCCTGCGCTTTATCTAGAGCATATTCGCAAAGCCAAAGAGAGAGTGAATATTCCCATCATTGCCAGTCTCAACGGCTCGACTTTAGGAGGTTGGACAAACTACGCCCGTCAGATTGAGCAAGCTGGAGCGGATGCACTGGAACTCAACATCTACAACATTCCTACCGAAATTCATCTAACAGGTGAAGCGATCGAGCAGCAATACTTAGATATTCTCAAGGCAGTGAAAGCGGTTGTGACAATTCCGGTTGCCGTGAAACTCAGCCCTTATTTCACCAATTTAGCGAATATGGCAGACCGATTGGCGCTAGAAGGAGCAGATGCGCTGGTGTTGTTCAATCGCTTCTACCAGCCGGACATTGATGTGGAAGAACTGGAAGTGCGACCCAACGTTCTTCTGAGCACTCCTCAAGCGATGCGTTTGCCGATGCGGTGGATTGCGATCTTGTATGGGCGCATTGCTGCTGATTTTGCAGCAACAAGCGGCATTCAGAAAGGGGTTGATGTGGTGCGAATGTTAATGGCAGGAGCAAAAGTGACAATGATTGTGAGTGCTCTGCTGCGGCATGGGATTAACCATCTCCTGGAGATTGAACAGGAACTACGGCAGTGGATGCAAGAACACGATTACACTTCCGTCCGTGAAATGCAAGGCATCATGAGCCAATGTTACTGCCCGAATCCTAGTGAGTTTGAACGGGTGCAGTACATGAAAGCGATTCAAACCTACATACCCAAACCTCCTGTACTGGCTGAAACGGCTTATGTTGTTTATCAGCAGGAGGATTGAACGGATGAAATTTGTTGACGAATATCGGGACGCCCACCTTGCTCAGCAGTACGCTGACGCGATCGCCTCCACCGCCACCCGTCCCTGGAGGATCATGGAAATCTGTGGAGGACAAACTCACTCAATTGTTAAATTTGGCATTGATACTCTTTTACCCAAAACAATCACCTTAATTCATGGCCCGGGGTGTCCCGTATGCGTCACATCGGCTGAGATTATTGATGAAGCGATCGCACTAGCTGCCCTACCGAACGTTATCTTTTGCTCCTTTGGAGATATGCTGCGCGTGCCTGGATCGGCGATTAGCGATATCGCCTCTAGTCCCTCTGATTTACTCACAGTTAAAGCATTGGGTGGCGATGTCCGCATGGTTTACTCTCCATTGGATGCCCTGAAAATCGCTCAAAACAATCCTGACAAGCAAGTTGTATTTTTTGCAGTTGGGTTTGAAACAACCGCCCCAGCAACCGCAATGGTAGTATACCAAGCGTACCAACAGGGAGTGACCAACTTTTCACTGCTGGTGTCTCATGTGCTTGTTCCTCCAGCAATGGAAGCGATTTTATCCTCTCCAACGTGCCAGGTGCAGGGCTTTCTGGCGGCAGGGCACGTTTGTACGGTAATGGGGTATCAAGAGTATGAAGCGATCGCGCCCAAGTATGGCGTTCCAATTGTAGTCACGGGATTTGAACCTATTGACATTTTGCAAGGAATATACTTGTGCATCAAACAACTGGAAGAGGGCACAGCAGAAGTTGAAAATCAGTATGCGCGATCGGTTCGCAGGCAGGGCAATGAAGCAGCACAGCATCTCATCCAGGACGTGTTTGAAGTTGTCCCTCGCTGCTGGCGTGGCTTGGGTGAGATTTCTCAAAGTGGGTTAGGACTGCGCGAACAGTATGCCGCCTTCGATGTTCACAACAAAGAACTCCTCCCCATCTCGCCATCTCCCCATCCGCCTGTTTCCTCCGAATGTATCAGCGGACTCATCCTGCAAGGCATCCGTAAACCTCATGATTGTCCAGCCTTCGGCACTCGCTGTACTCCCGAACATCCTTTAGGGGCACCGATGGTTTCCTCGGAGGGAGCCTGCGCTGCCTACTACCGTTATCGACAGCGATCGCCAGTAACACTAAGGTAAGGCAGAGGGCAGATGGCAGAGGGCAGAAGGAAAGAAAGAAGAAGATAAGGTCTAGCAGTTGCCAAGGCGATTAGGACTCGCGATAAATGATAAAACCTTTACCAGCCAATCTTTTCCCTTGGAGCCTCCTGCCCTCTGTCTTTTTCACGTTTTAAGTTTATTGACAGTTGCCACCATGATTTTCTGCATTTCTTCTACTTCATTTATGAGAGGAGTGAATAACTTATTATCAGCTAACTTTACCCTTTGAGCGATTATTAACTGTGTATCTAGTTCTCTTAAAGAACCTAAAGATATATGAAGAAAGTGAAGGTATTCATTTTTAGTACGTCTGCCATAACCTTCAGCAATATTGGAAGCAACAGAAACGGCGGAACGTCTGACTTGGCTGGTTAAACCATAAAGCTCTGATTTTGGAAAATGTTGCGTTAATTCGTAACATTTAACCGCTAAATCGACACTTCTTTGCCAAATAAATTGTTCTCTGTAGCTCATAAGGTTGAAGGAAAAAGTTTGAATTATTTACATACTACCGCCTTCTTGTTACTTCTCCTTCCTTCTGCCCTCTGCCTCCTGCCCTCTGCCTTTTACCTCCTCCCAGAAGCTTATTTCAATGCCATTTCACTTTACCCTATCCTGTCCGATTCCAATTCAGCAGTACCCAACCATACTCCTCGCACACGGGGGCGGTGGGCGATTGATGCATCAGTTAATTGAGCAGATGTTTCTGCCGATTTTCGGCTCACCGAATGATGTTCAACATGATGCCGCTGTCTTGTCGCTCTCTAGTAATCGCATCGCCTTCACCACTGATTCCTATGTCGTGCGTCCTCTATTCTTTCCCGGTGGTGATATTGGTTCGCTAGCCGTTCATGGCACAGTCAACGATCTAGCAATGGCAGGCGCACGCCCACTCTATCTCAGCTTGGGCTTCATTCTAGAAGAAGGACTGCCGATGGAAACGCTATGGCGCGTTGTCCAATCTATCAAACAAGCTGCTGATTCCGCCAACGTCAAGATTGTGACTGGTGACACTAAAGTGGTCGATCGCGGAAAAGGAGATGGTATTTTTATCAATACCGCAGGTGTTGGCATTCTCGAACATAATCAGAGAATTAATCCCACCTCAGTTCAGCCTGGGGATATCATTCTTCTGAGTGGAGATGTTGGCAGACATGGAATTGCCATTATGGCAATGCGTGAAGGATTGGAGTTTGAAACAACCATTGAAAGTGATTCAGCTTCTCTAGCAGATTTAGTCGGTGAACTTCTGAGTGCGAACATCGAAATTCACTGCTTACGGGATTTAACGCGAGGTGGGCTAGCCAGTGCACTGAATGAAATCGCATCAGCAGCAAATGTAGCGATAAACATTGACGAACAAAAAATTCCCGTGCGTGAGGATGTTCGCGGAGCCTGTGAACTCTTGGGACTCGACCCGCTATATATTGCAAATGAAGGACGATTCATCGCATTTGTCCCCTCTTTTGATGCAGAACGAGCACGGGGGATTATGGAGGCCGATCAGGAAAAGAGAGGAGACGCAAAAACAGCTTGTGCGATCGGTGAGGTGAGAGAGCAACCCGCTAAATCTGTCATTCTCAACAGCAAAATTGGAGTCGATCGCCTCCTGGAAATGTTGAGCGGTGAACAGCTTCCGAGAATTTGCTGATTCCAGTGAAGTTGAGAAGGGAAGCTCACTGATATGACTAAGTAAGTAGGGTTTGCTGAATAATTGATCGCAGACCACTAGCAGGAGCGATCGATATATTCAAGGTGAGTTAAATATAA